>JAUWMO010000134.1 GCA_030613125.1 Bacteroidota bacterium
AAAAGGTGCTGGCAATTCCGCCTGACCATACCAGGTTGCATTCTCGCGCCGGAGATCTGACCAGGCTTGCTTATGAGTTTTATGGTTCACGGTTAAAAGATATTTTGCCAGCTTTAGGCACTCATTCCCCGATGTCGGAGAACCAACTCAGGAATATGTTCGGAGAAATACCATTAAACCTTTTCCGGGTGCACAATTGGCGAAAGGACATTATTACACTGGGAAAGGTCCCTGAGAATTTCCTTGTGGAAATATCAGATGGAAAGGTAAACTTCGATTGGCCTGCTCAGGTTAACCGGTTATTAATTGAAGGCGATCATGACCTTATCTTATCAATAGGACAGGTCGTTCCTCATGAAGTTATCGGGATGGCCAATTATAACAAAAATATATTTGTTGGGACCGGAGGCTATGATGGAATCAACAAAAGTCATTACCTGGGAGCTGTGTACGGCATGGAGAAAATTATGGGCCGGGCTGATAATCCGGTCAGGTCAGTGCTGAATTATGCTGACCATCACTTTTCATCGCTGTTACCTCCGGTTGTTTATGTGCTCACAGTAATCGACAGAGATCAGACAGGAAAACTGGTAACACGTGGATTATTCATTGGCAATGATGAAGAATGTTTCTATAAAGCCTCAGAACTTTCAATAAAGGTTAATCTGGATATTTTAAACCAGCCGCTTAATAAAGTTGTAGTTTACCTTGATCCTGCAGAATACAAAAGCACGTGGCTTGGTAATAAGGCCATTTACAGAACCAGAATGGCTCTGGCAGATAAGGGTGATCTGATTATCCTTGCACCAGGAGTTAAGGAATTTGGTGAAGACACAGAGATTGACAGATTGATCCGGAAATATGGATACCATGGCACACAGGCCACAGTTAATGCTGTTAAGGAAAAAGAAGATCTGGGTAAAAATCTGGCTGCTGCAGCCCATTTGATCCATGGTTCATCAGAAGGCAGATTCAATATCACATATTGCCCCGGGAATCTCAGCAAGGAAGAAATTGAAGCTGTTGGTTTTCAATATGCCGACCTGGGCAGGATGCTAAATAAATACAATCCCGATTATCTGAAGGAAGGTTACAATATTTTACCTGACGGGGAAAGGATATTTTATATATCCAATCCCGCTCTGGGATTGTGGGCATATTCGGGAAATTTTATTTAAATTTCGTGTCGTACAAATATTATCTGGGTATTTATAAAATAAATTCATAAACCATAATCTTATGAAAACCAAAAACTTTTCAAGAAGAAATTTCCTTGCTACTACGGGTATTGCAGCTGCAGGTAGCATTGTAGCAAATCCTGTATCTGCAATGATGTCAACTGAACAAACTAATAAGAAAAGACTCGCGCTTGTAGGAACAGGTATTAGAGGAACCGGTTTCTGGGGTAAACGAATTATTGACCAATATTCTGATCTGATTGAATTTGTTGGACTTTGTGATATTAATCCCGGAAGACTTGAATATGCAAAAGGCTACATTGGGATCAATTGTCCGACATTTACGAATTTTGAAGAAATGATGAATAAAACCAGGCCGGACCTGGTAATCGTTACCACCGTGGATTCAACTCATGATGAGTTCATAAAAAAAGGACTGGAAATGGGAGCCAATGTGCTGACCGAGAAACCAATGACCACAGATGAGATAAAAACCCAAAAAATACTTGATACCGAAAGAAGAACAGGCCGTAAGGTTATAGTTGGTTTTAATTACAGGTATGGTCCTCATCCAACGAAAATCAAAGAGATTCTCACCTCCGGAGAAATAGGACCCATCACATCTGTCGACTTTCATTGGTATCTGAATACCTATCATGGTGCATCATATTTCAGAAGGTGGCACGGCATAAGGTCAAAAAGCGGCACATTACTTGTTCATAAAGCTACCCACCATTTTGACCTTCTGAACTGGTTCCTTGATTCAGATCCGGTAGAAATTTTCGCATATGGAAAACTGGAACATTATGGAAAAAACAATTCATTCAGGGGAGACAAATGCCGGACCTGCCCATTTACATCAAAATGTAAATTTTACTGGGATATCACAAAAGACAAAAGGCTCATGGATCTTTATGTTGCCAATGAGAAATATGATGGCTACATAAGGGACAATTGCCTCTTCAGAAATGAAATAGATATTTACGATAAGATGACTGTGCAGATAAAGTATGCAAATGATGTTCAGGTAAGCTATTCATTAACAACTTACTCTCCGTACGAAGGTTGGAGGATTGCTTTCAATGGCTTTGATGGCAGGTTGGATTCCTGGCAGGATATCCCCTGGAGAAAGGAGGAAAAACTAAACCAGGCCGAACTTCATGCTATTGAAATGTCTCAGAATAAGGAAGAAATCTCAGCAGACTACCGTGAGATAATGATTATGAAAAATTGGAATAATTATCAATTGGTTAAGGTTCCAAAGTCTGCAGGTGGTCATGGTGGTGGTGATAAGCGCTTACAGGACCAGATATTCAGGAACCCTGACATGCCTGATCCGCTAAGGCATGCTGCCGGCATACGGGATGGAGCAATGTCTATTTTAATTGGAATTGCTGCACGAAAAAGTATTGAAACCGGCAAACCTGTAAAAATTGCCGACCTTACTGATATTAAACCCGAAGCTGTAAGACCTCATAAGTAAAGTCTGTTCATAATGAAAGTTGTTGTTGATAATAAGATACCATTTATCAGAGGGGTTCTGGAACCATACGCAGAGGTGACCTATGTGCCTGGAACAGAGGTAAACAGGGAAGATCTCATTGATGCAGATGCTTTGGTCATTCGTACCAGAACCCAATGCAATCATGAACTTCTGTCAGGGACCAGCGTGAAGTTCATTGCTTCAGCAACAATTGGGTTCGATCATATCGACACAGAATACTGTATCAAAAATAATATATCATGGACCAACGCACCAGGATGTAATGCAGGCTCAGTACAGCAATATATAGCAGCAGCGATGTTGCATCTGGTAAATAATCACAAGTTCAATCTTCAAGATAAAACACTTGGGATCATTGGTGTGGGTAATGTTGGATCTAAGGTTTCAAAACTCGCAAAAATATTAGGTTTAAAAGTTCTGGAAAATGATCCGCCCAGGGAAAGGATCGAAGGGCCGGACCAGTTTGTCCCTCTGGATTACATTCTTAAAAATTCAGATATTATCAGCTTACATGTCCCCCTGAACCTTTCCGGAATTGATAAAACTGCTAATATGGTAGATGTATCGTTCCTGAAAAAAATGAAAGCAGAAAGTTTTTTGATTAATAGTTCACGGGGAGAGGTAGTTGAAGAAAAATCACTAAAGGAAACAATTAAATCCGGTAAGTTGAAAGGTGTTATTCTCGATGTATGGAAAAATGAACCATATCTTGATATGGAACTCTTCGACCTGATTGATATTGGCACGCCTCATATAGCAGGATACTCCCTGGATGGAAAAGCTAACGGTACATCTATGAGTATACAAGCGCTAAGTAAGTACTTCAAATTGAATCTGGACATGTGGTATCCAGAAGCCATTCCATCTCCTTCCAATTCATTAATCATGATTGATGGCAAAGGGAAGAAGGAACAGGAAATCTTTAATGATGCCATTTCAGGGACATACCAAATTAGAAGTGATGATCTTAAATTGAGAAATTCTCCACAGAAATTTGAAGAGTTAAGAGGAAATTATCCGGGCAGAAGAGAGTTTCCGTCTTATTCACTCAAACTAATTAACACAGATAAGGTAATTCAGGAAAAATTAATAAAGTTAGGTTTTAAAATAATTAAATGATAATGAAAAAGAAAGCTGATATCGGATTGATAGGGCTTGCCGTTATGGGCGAGAACCTTGTATTGAATATGGAAAGTAAAGGATTTACGGTTGCTGTTTACAATCGAACCACAGAAAAAGTGGACAAATTTATGAACGGGCGTGGAAAGGATAAGAATTTTATTGGTACTCATTCTCTTGAAAAATTTGTTGGATCACTGGCTCGCCCGCGGAAAGTTATGTTACTTGTCAAAGCCGGGAAACCGGTTGATGACTTCATTGACAAGCTCCTTCCCCTTCTTGATAAGGGTGATATAATTATAGATGGTGGTAATTCACACTTTCCTGATACCAACAGGCGTACTAAGTATGTTGAAAGTAAAGGTTTGTTGTATATCGGGACCGGCGTTTCAGGTGGGGAAGAAGGTGCGCTACTTGGTCCCTCAATAATGCCTGGTGGATCAACGGAAGCATGGCCACATGTAAAGGACATTTTTCAAAACATTAGCGCCAAAGTGGAAGACGGGTCACCATGTTGCGATTGGGTTGGTAATAATGGAGCGGGTCATTTTGTGAAAATGGTACATAATGGAATTGAGTATGGTGACATGCAGTTGATCACTGAAGCTTACCAGATCATGAAAGATCTTCTGAAACTCACACATGATGAAATGCATGAAGTATTTAAAGAATGGAACGAGGGAGAACTGGATAGTTACTTAATCGAAATTACAAGGGATATCCTGGCGTTTAAAGATGAAGATGGTGAACCGCTTGTGGAGAAAATTTTGGATACAGCCGGACAAAAAGGAACGGGAAAATGGACAGGAATTGCCGCTCTTGACCTTGGAATACCTTTAACTTTAATCGGTGAATCAGTATTTTCAAGATGTTTATCTGCTCAAAAAGAAGAACGTGTAATAGCTTCAAAAGTTCTATCCGGACCAGTGCCTAAATTTGAAGGAGATGAAAAAGTGTTTATTGAAGATCTCAGACAGGCTCTTTTTGCATCAAAAATTATTTCCTATACCCAGGGATATGTACTTTTAAGGGAGGCTGCCAGGGAATATGGCTGGAAACTGAATTATGGTGGAATTGCACTTATGTGGCGTGGTGGTTGTATAATCAGGTCAGTATTTCTCGGAAAAATAAAAGAAGCTTTCGAAAATAATCCTGATTTGAACAACCTCTTGCTTGATCCCTATTTTAAAGAGATTATTTTGAGAGTTCAGGATAGCTGGAGAAAGGTATGCACTACTGCAATAACAAACGGGATCCCTGTACCGGCATTAACCACAGCCCTCAATTATTATGATGGATACCGATCAGAAAGGCTGCCTGCGAATTTGCTGCAGGCCCAGCGTGATTATTTTGGGGCACATACCTATGAAAGAGTTGACAGGCCAAGAGGAGAATTTTTTCACACAAATTGGACCGGACGTGGTGGTGAAACAGCTTCCTCAACTTATACAGTATGAAGATATAATATGATAAAGATTGAGTAAGACGAAGCTCCGGTTCGTCATTAGTTAATTAACGTGAGTTCGATATAGGCCTGATTCTTATAATTTATTAATTATCAGTAATTTTCTTTGTGTGGCCTTCGTGCCTTTGTGCCTTAGTGGCAGGTATTTAGTTTAAGAAATTGCCACAAAGACACCAAGACACGAAGAATTCACTAAATTAAAAAATCAATAAAATATAAATTACTGAATATTAATGGTTATTATATCGAACTCACGTTAATTAAGGATTGATAAATAACATTTTTAAGCGATGAAAAAATTTCTTGATGAAAATTTTCTGTTGCAGACTGAGTTGTCTGAAAGATTATATCACGAGTATGCCGAAAGCATGCCAATTATTGACTACCACTGTCACCTGCCTGTGAAAGATATTGCTAACGACAGGAAATTCAATGATCTGTCAGATGCATGGCTGGAAGGCGACCATTATAAATGGAGGGCAATGAGAGCCAATGGTATTTCGGAACAATACTGCACCGGCAAAGAAACCTCAGGTTGGGAAAAATTTGAAAAATGGGCGGAAACGGTACCATATACCCTTAGAAACCCCTTATATCATTGGACTCATCTTGAATTGAAGCGGTATTTTGGGATCACTGATCTCCTGAATAGTGAAACTGCACGTGAAATTTTTAATAAAGTCAATGATAAGCTCAAAATGGCTGAATACTCTTGCCGGGGGCTATTGAAAAAAATGAATGGGGAAGTGGTTTGTACCACCGATGATCCGGTGGATTCTTTGGAGTACCACAAAAAAATTAGTGATGATAATTTTACAATAAATGTGTTCCCGGCTTTCCGTCCTGACAGAGCAATGGCAACAGAAGATCCCGTTGCATTTAATAATTATCTGAATAAACTGGCCGGTGTTTCAAAGACTGAAATATTTTCATTTCAGACTCTTATCGATGCTCTGAGAAAAAGACACGATCTCTTTGACGAAAGGGGCTGCCGTATCTCTGACCATGGTATTGAAACCTTCTATGCTGAAGATTTCACCGAAAAGGAGATAATCAACATTTTCAAGAAGGTACGTAATGGTAGCAAACCTGATATAACTGAAATTAGAAAATTTAAATCAGCAATGCTTATTGAGTTTGGTATAATGGACCATGAAAAGGGATGGGTACAGCAATTCCATTATGGGGCTTTGAGGGATAATAACTCATTAATGTATAGCAAACTGGGTCCCGATACCGGATTTGACTCTATTGGCGATAGAGCAGTTGCAACTGATATGGCAAGATTCCTTGACCAGTTCGCCAAACAGGGAAAGCTTGCTAAAACAATAATCTATAATCTTAATCCAGGAGATAATGAACTGGTTGCTGCAATGGTTGGAACTTTTCAGGATGGATCATCACCTGGTAAATTGCAATTCGGATCTGGCTGGTGGTTCCTCGATCAGAAAGATGGTATTGAAAAGCAAATCAATGCTCTTTCTAATCTGGGATTATTGAGTCGCTTTGTGGGGATGCTAACCGACTCAAGAAGTTTCCTCTCCTACCCAAGGCATGAATATTTCAGACGTGTTCTTTGTAATATTATCGGCAATGATGTTACAAACGGATTATTACCTGACGACATTGATCTTTTAGGTAATTTGGTAAAAAATGTTTGTTATTTTAATGCTAAACAATATTTTAGTTTTTAAACAACAAAATATCAATTTAGATGTTTGACCATACCAGAATAAAAACCTCTGTACAGCTTATATTCATAGGGATATTAATAGTGGGGATAGCTTTCTCCTGCCAAACTGATTCAAAGCACAGAGTATTAAAATTAGCTCACGGATTGGATCAATCCCATTCTGTACATAAAGCCATGGTATTTATGGCAGAAAGGCTAAAAATCAGAGTAATGAAAAACAATACGGCAGTGGAGATGGTTAAGGCTCTGGGAGGTTCTCCAACACCTATATCATGGGGAGAGTTGTACACTGCTCTCCTTTATTTATCGGTTGCAGTGTTGCACAAGTAAGTATTAGAGATGTGATAAAACCCCTATTACCACTTTTCGTGGCAATGCTAATAGTATTATTAATTGTGACCTATATTCCATCACTTAGTCTGTGGTTGCCTCATTTTTTTGGATTTTAACAGGAGGGCTGAAGCCTTTTTGGAAATATAAAGCACCTTAGAATAAACGGATTTAATGAGATATCAGCTTTAATTCAGCTTAACAAGTTTGATTATTTCTCCTCCAAATGATTCATCAATAATAGATACATCACCCATATTATCTATCTTTCCTAATACTTTCTTTGCATCAGAATACCTGACTGCTTCAAAAAAAATAATATCATCATTTGTAACAGTAAACTTTGATATAAAGAATTTCTCAGTATGACCAAACAATAAACTAATAGAAGAATAGGTGTCAATTGACATTTTTATAATATCATTTTCAAAACCTAAATACAGATTGTTATTTGAGAAATCAAAGCCTTTT
Source organism: Bacteroidota bacterium (assembly GCA_030613125.1). GTDB lineage: Bacteria > Bacteroidota > Bacteroidia > Bacteroidales > VadinHA17 > JAUWMO01. The sequence continues at coordinate 7,761 of JAUWMO010000134.1, forward strand.
ACCGCTTCCCTGTAAGGTAAATTAAATACTTTCACTTCTCCTGTTTTACAATTGAATGCCCATCCGTTCACACCTATAAAATCATGATTATACTTATTTATAAAATGTACCCAATCACCTTTAAAAGCTTTATATTGGTTCAATCTGTCTGCCGATATAAACTCAACCAGATCATTCTGTTCAATTGTTGATATCAATTCATAGTTTATTGTCTTATTTACAAAAGATATCCTATAAATATCAAGCACATCATGATCTTCGCTTATACCACCTGCACCCTGAATGGTTTTCACCCAACTGGTCAATACATAAACTTCATTATCAGGGCCCTGCCAGAAACCTTCATTCACCTTATACAGGTTCTCCATCCCTTCAACAATAAATTCCGGATCAATTGGGATTGATATAGTAAAATCCTCCATTCCGCCTTCAGCAAAAATGACCCTAAAAAAACCCTCTTCAGGAGGTGAAGAGTTCGATCTGTACATACAATCCCCAATTCCTGTAATTAAGAATTCAAGATTATCAGGACTGAGAGGAAGAACATCAGAAGAGGAGTAATCTGTTAAAGATAACCTGGTAATGTTTTTTGGGAATCTCAAATTGAAAAAATAAACATTTCCTGTGTTATCTTTCTGAAAATATGTGCTTAAAGAATAATAAAATGATTGACTTTTGTCAATTTTATCAGGAAATTCATAAAAACCCGAATCACCTTTATAGAATAGGACAGCAGGATAATTTGACTCATCCTTAACAGAAAAAAATGAACCATTAAACACAATGAAGTCTCTTGTAAGAAAAGTAATATCTGTTACATATGTTCTAACAGTGTCAAATATCGGATTCATATTTTTGTCAACAAATTTAACCCTCTTTATTTCTGAATTATCAGTTATTTTATACAGCCTGGCATCAGAAGATTTAAGTACAAATGCTTTGACATCAGAAATATCAAATGAACCAGTGGTAATTACCGGGTAATCATCTTTAATAAATTCTTCTTTTCTGCATGAAAGCACAAACAGAAGTAAGAATATTAAAAATAAAGATGTTCTCATTCGAATGTATATTTGAAATTAATATGTTCTCAATATCTAATTAGTGCCTGTCTATAAAGTCAGTGTTTAGTTCAGAAAGTTTGCTATCAAGGCTTGCGCAGCCCGAAAAATGTGAGTTTACTACTGTAAATGACCATTTTGAGGGCAAGCATAACGCAGATAGCGGACTTTATGGAC
>JAUWMO010000233.1 GCA_030613125.1 Bacteroidota bacterium
CTTTAAAATATTTTTCAATCACTTCATTACCAAGACCTATAGCTTCAAAAATCTGGGCGCCAAAATAACTTCTCAATGTACTTATCCCCATCTTTGAAAGGATCTTCAGGAGGCCTTTATCAATGGCTTTGATATAATTACGGCGGGCTTGTGAATAAGAGATCTCCAGTTTGCCTGATCTGACCAGATCATCCAGTATGGCAAAACTCACATAGGGATTGATGACACTCGCTCCATAGCCAATAAGCAATGCATAATGATGAACTTCTCTGGCTTCACCGGTTTCCACAATTAAGCCAACCTGCATTCTTTTTTTTACAGTAATAAGGTGATGGTGAACTGCTGAAACGGCAAGTAGTGAAGGAATGGGAGCTTTTTTTTCAGAGCTTTCTCTATCCGATATAATAATGAAATTGTTTCCCTCATCAACAGCTTTTTCAGCCGCCTGACATAACTTTTTTAATGCTGATTCAAGTCCTTTTCCTTCCAGGTCGGGGTTGAATACCATGTGAAGTGTTACGTGACTAAAGGTTTCATGCTTCAGATCTTTTATCTTACCAAGGTCGGTATTAGTTATAATAGGAGATTTAAACTTGATGAGCCTACATTGATCGGGAGTTTCTATCATCAGGTTTTTCTGTACTGCTCCAATGTAATTGGTTAGGGCCATGACAAGTCCTTCGCGTATGGGGTCGATCGCCGGATTAGTTACCTGGGCAAACATTTGCCGGAAATAATTAAACAACCGTTGGGGTTTCCTGGCAAAGATTGCTATTGGAGTATCATTCCCCATCGAACTAACCGGTTCTTTTCCGGTCTGGGCCATGGGCTTTATTATCAATTCTATATCTTCTTTGTTGTAACCAAATGCTCTGAGATATACAGGGAATTTTTTTCCGAGTGTTGAAGATACTCTTTTATGAACCTCAATTTCATCCAGGTTAAGCCGGTTTTCCTTCAACCAATTAGAATATGGGTTTCTTCTTGCCAGTTCGGCTTTTAATTCTTCATTTGGAATAATTATTCCCAGTTGGGTATCCACCAGTAAAAGTTTTCCGGGACGTAATCTCCCTTTTTCTTTAATTTTCTCACCTTTGAAGGACTGTACACCGGTTTCTGATCCCATTATAATCAGATCATTCCTGGTTATCAGATATCTTGACGGTCTGAGGCCATTCCTGTCCAGTGTTCCGCCAACATACCGTCCATCGGTAAACAAGATTGAAGCAGGACCATCCCAGGGTTCCATAAAGGTTGAATGATATTCATAAAATGCCTTCAAACTGTTGGGTATCGGATTCTTATCATTCCATGATTCAGGTATAAGCATACTCAGAGCATGGGGAAGGCTACGTCCTGTAAGTACTAAAAATTCCAAAACATTATCCAATGATGCTGAATCACTTTTACCAGGTTCAATAACAGGGTATAGTTTATTAAGATCTTCTTCGAACAATTCCGATTTTAGACGTGATTCACGGGCATGCATCCATAATCTGTTTCCCCTGATAGTATTGATTTCACCATTATGTGCAATATAACGAAAGGGTTGTGCCAGATCCCATGTTGGAAAAGTATTGGTACTAAATCTGGAATGAACCAGTGCTATGGCACTTTTTAGTTTCGGGTTCTGGAAATCAAGATAGTATTCAGATAGCTGATGGGGTGTAAACATTCCTTTATATACAAGCACTTTTGTTGAAAGGCTTGGAATATAAAATGAATATCTGCATGGCAGGTGTGAATTTCTTATTTCTCTTTCAATCCTTTTTCTGACTATATATAATTTCCTTTCAAGTTCATCCTGTTCAAGGTGAGCAGTGATAAAAATCTGCAGAATTTCAGGTTCTGAAGATAAAGCAATCTCTCCCAGACAGGAATTATTTACAGGTACCTGCCTGAACTCAATAAAATTCAAACCTTCATCGGCAATTACCTGAAGTAGTTTGTTTTTATATTTTTCAGCTTCTGCCTTTTCCCGGGGCAGGAAAACAAGTCCTGTCCCATATTCACATGGTTTGGGAACTTTTATTCTTTGATTTAAAAAAAAATCATGAGGGATCTGAATGGTGATCCCCGCTCCATCCCCTGATTTATTATCAGCACTTTCGGCGCCCCGGTGAGCCATATTCAATAGGACATCAAATCCGCGTTGAATAATTTCATGAGATTTATGGCCTTTTATATTTGCAACAAACCCGATTCCACAACTATCGTGCTCATTATCGGGATTGTATAAACCGATTTTTTTTCGTGTGATTCCCATATGGTTTATTAAGCCTGATTACTTAGCTTTCCATAATGTGCTTCGCAATCCAGTCCCCAACATCTGATGTTGATTTTGGATTAGTTTGAGTTATATCTTCAGTTACAAAATTTTCTTCAAGTGATCTTTCCACAGCTTCCTGAATTATTTTAGCTTCTTTATGAAGATTGAAAGCATATTCAAACATCATAGCTGCTGAAAGTATAGTGCCCAGCGGATTGGCAATATTTTTACCGGCAGCCTGTGGATAGGAGCCATGTATTGGTTCGAAAACGGAAGTGGATTGACCAATTGAAGCCGAAGGCAGCAGACCGAGTGATCCGGTGATAACACTTGCCTCATCTGTTAAGATATCACCAAACATATTCTCGGTAACAATAACATCAAAATTTCCCGGAGCCTGGATGAGTTGCATTGCAGCATTATCTACAAACATGAAATCAACTTTCAGTTCAGGGAATTCCTTAACTATATCCTGAGAAGTCTCCCTCCAAAGCCTTGAGGTCTCAAGTACATTCGCCTTATCTACAATGGTTAGCTTTTTTGATCTGTTCATTGCGTATTCACATGCAAGGCGGACAATCCGTTCAATTTCCGGCCGCGTGTAAAGATTTGTGTCGAATGCTGTGTTTCCATTATCGGACCTGCCCCGCTCTCCAAAATAGATACCACCTGTTAGTTCCCTGATAATTACAATATCAACATTTTGAACAAGATCCTGCCGGATTGGAGATTTACCTATTAGTGATTTGAATGTAGTTACAGGCCTGACGTTTGCATACAAACCCAGTTTTTTCCTCATAGCCAGTAAGCCTTGTTCCGGTCTGACTTTTGCTTTAGGATCATTGTCATATTTCGGATCACCTATGGCACCAAATAATACTGCATCTGATGATTTGCATAACTCGAATGTTTCTTCCGGGAAAGGATTACCCGTTTCATCAATGGCAACAGCACCAACAAACCCGTGTTTGAACTGAACTACATGATTAAATTTATTACCAATGGCATTAACCACTTTTTTAGCCTGATCAATGATTTCCGGACCAATACCATCACCTGGTAAAACAGCAATATTAAGATTCATATCAAGTAAATTATATATCTAAGACTTTATTAAGCATTTTATTGATGTCATAAGTTCGTCGCTGCGCTCCTAACGACTCACTGTCGCTCGTGTCATACGCTCACTTTGTTCGCTGTTTACAAGCTACGCTTGTGTCATTCGCTCGTTACACTCGCTGTCATTTGCCCGGGCTCTATCCTTGCGTCAATTGATTTGTTCGGTAAATATCCACTGTACAGCCTGAATAATGGATCCTGAGCGAACGAAGTGAGTCGAAGGATCTCCCTAAGTTTATTACTACCTAATGACCCCAGTGAAATATGCTCCTTCCCTTGTGAAATGTTTTCGTACCTCAAATTTTACCCCGACACGGTCATTCTTTCCTGCGGGGCAGGCAGGGCAAGCATCGCATTTCACGGGGTAAACCTTTGTATGACCATTGCCTGCCTTCGCTTCGTTCCGGCAGGTAAATATTACTATTCCTAACTTTTACTATTGTCCGGGTTTTCAATTATATTCAACATTTTTTCAGTTGCTTTGATAGCTGCTTCTGTTTGGTCAGCATCCAGACCTCTGGTAACAAACTCTCTGGTTTTATACTCCCAGCTGATTTTGGTTTCAACGAGTGCATCAGTTTTACCGCCCGGAGGAATGGAGACCCTGTAATCTTTAAGTACCGGGCGTTCTTTTTTTAATATTTTATATATTTTCCACAGAGCTTTCATGAATGCATCATATTGACCATCACCAAATGAAGTTTCTTCATACAGTTCCCCATTTATTTCCACCTGTATACTGGCAACAGGTTTCATTCCGGATGAAAGGGACAATGTATAGTTTTTGATAAAAATATTATGTGATTTAGTACGGTTTTCAAGCACATCCGATATTATATACGGAAGATCTTCGGTAGTTACATTTTCTTTTTTGTCCCCGAGTTCGATGACTCTCTGTGTCACCTTTCTTAAGGACTCAGGGCCAAGATTCAACCCGAGTTCTTCAAGATTTTTCTGTATATTGGCTTTTCCGGAAAGTTTTCCCATTGCGTACTTTCTTTTTCTGCCAAACCGTTCAGGCAACAGATCATTATAATACAGATTTTCTTTATGATCTCCATCAGCATGGATCCCGGAGGTTTGGGTAAAGACATTTTCTCCAATTATGGGTTTATTTACAGGTACACGTATTCCTGAAAATGTTTCAGTTAGTGTACTTACTTTATTGATCTTTGATTCGTTAACGTTTGTTTCAACTTTCAGATGATCGTTTAGAATACCTATAATACTTGAAAGCGGAGCATTACCTGCTCTTTCCCCCAGCCCGTTTACTGTTGTATGAATCCCTCTTGCGCCGGCTTTAATCGCAGAAAAAACGTTTGCAACTGCAAGGTCGTAATCATTGTGAGCATGAAAATCAAATCGTAGTTCGGGATACCGGTCGACCATTTTCTTAACAAACAGGTATGTATCCTCCTGATTAAGAATACCAAGAGTATCAGGTAACATAAATCTGAGAATATCGTCATTTTTCAGGGAATCAATCAGAAAATAAACATACTTTTCGGAATGTATCATCCCGTTTGACCAGTCTTCAAAGTAAATATTAACTTTGATATCTTTCTTCTCAGCATGCCTGATAACCTCCCTGATATCAGCCAGGTGTTGTTCAGGCGATTTTTTCAGCTGACCCTGAACATGTTTTAGTGAGCCTTTTGTTAACAGGTTGATGGTTTTACCACCGGCCTTTTGTATCCAGTCGAGAGAGACCTGACCATCAACAAATCCTAAAACTTCCACACTATCAATAAAACCATTTTTTACAGCCCACACCATTATTTTTTCGGTGGCTTCAAATTCTCCTTCAGAAACACGCGCAGAGGCTACCTCAATGCGGTCAACTCCAACCTCACTTAGTAGCAGTGAGGCAAGATGTAGTTTCTCCAACGGTGAAAAGGAAACTCCGTGGGTTTGTTCTCCATCACGAAGTGTGGTATCCATGATTTCTATTTTCATTGCCGTTTATTTTCAAATTCAGTAATCTTTTCTCTCAAATTGATCAGGTAATCAATATCATCAAAGCCATTCAACAGGCACTTCTTTTTATAGGAGTTGATTTCAAAAATTTCTGAAGCCTCAGAAGATAAATTTGTAATCTTTTGGGCTTGAAGGTCTATTCTTATTTTAACCTGGGGATCCTTCTTAATAGAAGTCAATAAACTGTAAAGAAACCCTTCTGAGACCTGAACTGGTAAAAGCCTGTTATTCAGGACATTGTTTTTAAAAATATCGGCAAAAAAACTTGATACAACAGCTTTAATTCCATAATCATAAATTGCCCA
>JAUWMO010000188.1 GCA_030613125.1 Bacteroidota bacterium
GTTTAAAATATAGTTGATCCGGTCCATTGAAGCCAAACCCTTTTGAATATTTATATATGCTGATGAAAAGCTCTTGGCAGGATTAATTACCTGAGAGAATATAATTATGAAGGTAATAAACATTTCAGATGAAAGACTTGAAGATCCACCCAGCACTAATTTACCTCCGTACCACATAAGTATCATCATTACAACAGTTCCCATAAACTCACTTAACGGACTTGCAAGATATCTGCGCCTGTGAACCTTTCTCTGTATTCTCGCATACAGATTATTAGTATTTGCAAATTTTCCGGAGAAATGATCTTCAGCATTAAAGGCCTTAATTATCCTCAGTCCCGATAATGTTTCATCAATTATGGATAATAGAAATCCCATTTTTTTCTGGCCTTTAAAGGAGGTAGTCCTGAGTTTTCTTCCAAGTCGTCCAATAAAAAAGCCACTTAAAGGCAAAAGTATCAGAACAAAGAGTGTAAGCTGATAACTCATCAGGAACATGGAAGTCAGAAAAATGATCATGGTGATAGGGTCCCTAAAGATCATTTCAAGTGAGTTCATTATTGATATTTCCACCTCTTTCACATCAGTAGAAATCCTTGATAACATATCTCCTTTTCTGGCTTCAGTATAATAGGACAAAGGCAGCCTCAGGATCTTATTATATATCTTGCTGCGAATATCCTGCTCAACTCCGGTACGGACCGGAGTAATGAAATAGTTGGATAAATATACAAATCCGGTTTTTAAAAACGTCACAATTACCACAGCTATACTAACCAGCAATAGTGCAGTTGTCTTGCCATAATTAATTATAATATAACTCAAGGCGTAATTAACATTTGAGAATATGCTCTCTTTTGTCAGTTCAAAAGGGATTCTGTCGGTAACCAGGGACTGGGTTTCAAACAGAATTTGAAGGAACGGAATTGCCATCGCAAATGAAAACAATGCAAAAATGGCCGACAGAATGTTGAAAACCACATTTAGTACTGCTTGTTTGTAATATGGCCTTACATAGGAAAGTACTTCAAGAAACTGTTTCATAATGTTTTATTCCTTAATCTGTCCCTGCAACACCTGTATAAGTAAATGGCGTAATTTTCAGTATCTCTTTCTTAACTTCTCCAGGAATATCAAGTTGATCCACAAACTTCATGATTGATTCTTTATCTATCCGTGTATTTTTCCTGGTCAGGTCTTTTAGTACTTCAAACGGTTTCGGATAACCTTCCCGTCTTAAAATAGTCTGGATAGCCTCCGCCACAACACTCCAGTTTTTTTCAAGGTCTTCTTTTATCATCTTTTCATTAAGAATGAGTTTATTAAGTCCTTTTAATGTAGATTTTACTGCGATAATCGTATGCGCAACGGGAACACCTATATTCCGCAATACTGTTGAATCTGTCAGGTCTCTTTGAAGACGTGAAATCGGAAGCTTCGCAGCAAGAAATTCAAAAACTGCATTTGCAATTCCTAAGTTACCCTCTGAGTTTTCAAAATCGATAGGATTTATTTTATGTGGCATTGCAGATGAGCCTACTTCACCCTTCCTGATCTTTTGCTTGAAATAATCCATTGAAATATAGGTCCACATATCACGGTCAAGATCAATAATGATTGTGTTGATCCTTTTCAGATTGTCAAAAGCAGCAGCCAGAAAATCGTAATGTTCAATTTGAGTTGTAGTTTGTGACCTGTTAAGCTTCAAAACATTATTTACAAAATGATCTGCAAACCCGGGCCAGTTAATTTCAGGATAAGCTACATAATGAGCATTAAAATTTCCAGTTGCACCACCAAACTTGGCAGATTTGGGAATTGACATCAAAATGCTAAGATGATTCTGAAGTCTCTCACTAAACACCTTTATCTCTTTACCAACAGTTGTTGGTGAAGCCGGTTGTCCATGTGTTCTGGCCAGCATAGGGATTCCCTTCCATTCCTGGGTGAGGAAATCCAGTTTTACAATTAACTTTTCCAGTAAGGGGGAGTAAACCTCACAAATAGAATCGTAAAAAAGTTTAGGTATCGCAGTATTGTTTATATCCTGGGAAGTAAGTCCAAAATGAATGAACTCACTAAATTCTGAGAAACCCAGATCCTGAAATATCTCCTTCATAAAATACTCAACCGCCTTGACGTCATGGTTTATTTTGGCTTCTATTTCTTTCATTCTATTTGCTGAGGCCAAATCAAAATTCTGATAGATTTCCCTCAACTTATCAAAACCATTGCGGGGAAAACTTTTTAATTGTGGAAGGGGAATAGAACACAGTTCAATAAAATATTCAACTTCTACTAAAAGCCTGTATCGGAATAACGCAGCTTCAGAGTAAAAGGGCGATAGTTCAATCACCTTATCCTTATATCTTCCGTCAACAGGAGATATTGCATTAAGTACATCTGAGTTCATAAACATTATGCTTAAAACCTCAACAAAGGTAAATATTTTAACCCGGAAATTCGATGTATCAGTATTAGGTTTATTAATATACTTATGATTTTGGGAAATTGAGACTAATTAAATGATGGAAATATTTCGATAACCTGATTGCAGTTTCATCGGGATTTTAAATAATTTTGGACTACAGTTAATAATAAACACTGTTTTTTGTATTTTCACAATCCTATTTCCATCTAAATACTTTTTTTAGACAGAAGGAAAAGAATTAATGAATATGCCATATAAATACAGGGTCTCAGCTGTTTCGTATTTGAATACCATACCATTTTTATATGGTTTACAAAACAATAAAATAAATAAGTATATTTATCTTTCTCTGGATAATCCTTCTGATTGCGCAGATAAACTCCTGAATGACGAGGTTGATATTGGCTTAATACCATCAGCTGTTTTGCCTTTGGTAAAAGAGGGAGAAATAATTTCTGATTATTGTATTGGCGCCACCAACAGGGTGAGGTCAGTTATCCTTTACAGTAATGAACCTATAGATCAGATAAATACAATTTTATTAGACTATCAATCAAGAACATCTGTGAATCTGGTAAAGATCTTAGCTGATAAGTTCTGGAAAATCAAGGTAAACTGGCAACCCGCTTTCCCGGGATATGAAGAGACTCCACTAAACCGGTCGGAAGCAGCGGTAGTTATTGGAGACCGGTCTTTCATGATTGTCAATAACTATTCATATATATTTGATCTTTCAGCAGAGTGGTTTCGTTTTACCGGGTTACCTTTTGTTTTTGCAATATGGACATCTAACAAGCAGATCGAGCCTGAATTCCTAACAGAGTTCAATGAAGCTCTGAAATATGGTGTTAACAATATTCCACATGCAGTACAGTATGAACCTGAAAGTAAGGTGATGGATAAATTCGGGCTTCTCAATTATTTAACACAAAACATCAGCTATCCGCTTGATGAATTAAAAAGAGAAGGATTACAACGATTTTTATATGAACTAAAAAATATTAAACTGTGAAAAAACTGAAATACTTCCAAATTATTCCTCTTATGCTTTTTCTTTTCTCTCTACAGGAATCTTTTGCCGCAGAGAATGATACAATCATTAAGAAAACTCTGGTATATAAGTTTGACATAAAAAAAGATATAGCTGAACCCGTATGGCGGGTAACAAAAGAAAGTTTTGAGGAGGCCACGGCTCTGGAAGCCGACTACATCATTATCCATATGAACACATATGGAGGAATGGTAAACTCAGCAGATTCTATTCGCACTAAAATACTGAACAGCAAAATACCTGTATTCGTTTTTATTGATAATAATGCTGCATCTGCCGGAGCTTTAATATCCATTGCCTGCGATAGTATTTATATGAGACCCGGTGGAAGCATTGGTGCTGCTACGGTTGTAAACCAGAAGGGCGAACAGGTACCTGACAAATACCAGTCATTTATGAGATCTACTATGCGTGCTACTGCAGAAGCACATGGTAAAGATACGATCATAAAGGGAAGTGACACCCTGATAACCTGGCACCGTAATCCCAGTATAGCTGAAGCAATGGTTGATCCGTCAATTTATGTTGAAAATGTTAGTGATACCGGAAAAGTACTCACACTCACTGCAGAGGAGGCTATCAAGCTAGGCTTTTGTGAAGGATTGGCCGAAAATATTGATGATGCTCTTAAACATGCGGGAGTTAAAAACTACGAACTCAAAGAGTACATCCCAACTTCCCTTGACAAGATCATTCATTTCCTGGTCAATCCGTTGATTTCAGGCATTCTGATAATGATCATAATTGGGGGGATATACTACGAGCTGCAAAGCCCGGGGATTGGATTTCCACTTGGTGCCGCTGCAGTAGCAGCTTTGCTCTACTTCGCTCCCCTATACCTCGAAGGTCTTGCCGAACACTGGGAATTACTTCTTTTTCTTGTTGGAATCATACTCATTGTAGTGGAAATATTTGCTATTCCTGGTTTCGGAGTAGCCGGAGTTTCAGGTATTATTCTGGTAATCACCGGACTAACTCTTAGTTTAGTCGATAATATTGTTTTCCAGTTAGATATAAAACTGGCAATTGATGCTTTGGTCAAAGCCCTGTTCATTGTACTGGTTTCAATTTTCATGTCGCTTACACTTTCACTGATTCTTACAAAACAGTTATTTACATCAAGAAAATTTAAATTCGCCCTTTATTCTGTTCAGGAAAAAGAGCTGGGTTTTGTTGGAGTTGATGCGGCAGGTCAAAAAAAGAATATTGGAAAAACCGGAATAGCGGTTACTATTCTTCGTCCAGCAGGAAAAATTGAGATTGACGACAATATGTATGATGCAATATCTGAAGTCGGATATATAAATAAGGGTGAAAAAATAATTGTTGTAAAGGACGAAGCAGGACAGCTGTATGTGGTTAAAAGCCAAGATAGTTAAATATCCACACTATAAGAAGGTGGCTTTCTAATTCAAATTAAAAGGCTTTTCAAAGTACAATATCTATGAGCAACAAACCGGATTTCATTATTGGAAATGTAAAACATCTTTCACCTGAATACTCTTCATGATACACGAAAAAACATTATCTTTATAACCCTTTTCTTATAATAAAATACTGAAAAATATGACAAAAACAATCACTTTCAATGAGTTACGCAGGATAAAGGATCAATTGCCAGACGGAAGCATGCATAGAATTGCTGAAAAACTTGACCTTAATGTGGAAACAGTACGTAACTATTTTGGTGGAGCAAATTATATTAGGGGTGAAAGCGCAGGTATTCATATCGAACAGGGACCAGATGGTGGAGTTGTAACACTTGATGATACAACAATCCTTGATCTGGCAATGGAAATTGCAGAATCAAAATAATCCTTTTTATTACTATATTGAATTAAGGCAGGAAAGGTTTCTTTTTTGCCTTTTTTATTGCATAATGAACTCTGATGTTCACCAAAATATTATCAAGATTGAAAAAAAGTGGCTGCATACACTTTATGATCATATAAAAACCGGGCTGGCAAATGTATGGATCCCGTCACATGACGAGACACACTCCCTCAGAGTATGGTTTTATGCCTGTCAGCTTTTTCTTTCACTTGAACAGCAAAACATCATTCCCCGGTTCGAAGATATTGAAAAAGCAATTATTGCAATCTTTTTCCACGATCTGGGAATGTCGGAAAGCCTCCGGCCTGAACATGGAATAATTAGCCGCAGAAAATGTGAAGGGTTTTTTAAAAAGAATCATTTAACAAAACCTGAAGGTTTTAGCAAAATTCTTGATGCGATTGAATACCATGATGATAAAACTTACAGGGAATTTGCATTTAAGGATGAGTTAAGCAAAACTGATGTTCTAACCGTATTGTGCATTTCTGATGATCTGGATGCTTTCGGATTAGTGGGGGTGTACCGTTTCTGGGAGATCTATTCACTCAGACAAATTCCGGAAAAAATGATCCCTTTAAAAGTCTTGTCCAGCCTGGAAAATCGCTTTGATAATTTCTCAAAAGGCTTCTCATTCCTCGATGATTTTTTTGAAAATCAAAAAAGCAGATTTTTGCGAACCCGGAATTTCTTTTCTGTTTTGTCAAATGAGATGAGGAAAATTGAAAAACTGAATAAGACTGCCTACGCAATTAAAGTAATATCATTATTAAATGAATTGGTTCTTCAAGACCGCCAAAGCCCGGAAATTATATATCAGCTCGTGCAACAAAAAAATATTAACACTAATGTTCTCGACTTCTTTAAAAACTTTAACAAAGAATATAATATTGGTCAGCAGTTGCTTATACCATAATGAGATACCCCGCCTTTAGCAGCGTGGTATTTCAATGTAATTTTACATATTTATCGCCTCAAGAGGCGGAGAACCAGTCTGTCGGCAGTATGTTTCTTCACAATAAAGGTAACAATTTAAATTTTTATTATCAGTACATTTACTAAGAAGAAAACAAACAAGCAAGTATTGAATAATCTGTTAAGAATGAAGCAGAATATTAAGGAGAGCAAGTTGAAAAATCACAAACGAGTTTTACGAAGTAAAATCACAATGAATAACCCGATAGAATAAAGTATTGGGATAAGATTATATGACAATATATCACAATACAAAAAAAAATCCCAAAGGGATTTAACTATGAATAACCCCGTATGAAATGCGGGGCTAGGACAATAAATATAATCACAACCCTGATAGGGGTTGAACTAAATACCGATAAAAAATGTCAACATACAGACAAATTCTTTACCAAATTGTATTTGGAACAAAGAATCACAGTAACACCCTATCCGAAACAGGGTTGGAAAATATGTACAAATACATCTGGGGTATTTTTA
>JAUWMO010000241.1 GCA_030613125.1 Bacteroidota bacterium
ATATAGATCCTGGCAAACTCGGTCATTTCCTCAAGATCTTCCTCGGGTAGTTTTTCAACCCGTATGGATACGGATTGTTTCCAGTTAATCCAGGATTTATTCGAAGTTTCGGCAAATTTCTTTTTTACTTCAGCAACATCACGAATCCTTAAAAAACTACCAACATCTTCACCCCTGAGAATGATATCACCTATTTTATTGGGATTGGCACTTCTTGACCGTAACCTGATTAACAGTTCTTCCTCATCCGATTTGATCTGACCTCCCGATATATCCTGGTTGTTTCTCTGTATGGCTCTGGCAAGTTCATCAAAGGTAAGGTTGTGTCGAAGTAATACTTCTTCTTTAACTTCAACAGAGATTTCAGGTTGCGGAAATCCGGAAATAGAGATCTGACTCATCACCCCTGAATTGAAAAAATCTTCCTCTATGCGCTGGGCATAATTCTTCAGGGTCATAAGATCCACTTCGGTCTCGTCCTCAGCCGTAAGGTCCATAAATAAAGCCGGAGCACGTGAACGTCGTTTAGAGACAAGAGGTCTTTCCGCTGCAGAGGGGAGGGAAGATATCCCGTCAACAGCATTCTTTACCTCGATCAGTACTTCATCAATCGGATATTCACCAGTAGTCTCCAGGGTAACATTTGAGCGGTTTTCCATCGAGGTAGAGGTGATTTCTTTTATTCCGATAAGTCCCCGTACTGCCTCTTCAATACGTGAAGTGACACCCTCCTCCATTTCAGTTGGAGAAGCGCCCGGATAAAATACCGAAATGGTAATAATCCGGCTTTTGGTCTCCGGAAAGAAGGCTTTTTTCATGGACATGTAACTCAGTCCACCAGCCAGTATCACTACCGCAATAATGATGTTGGCATAAATGGGAAATTCAACAAATTTTTCGATGATCTTTCTCATGACCCCTCCTTGTTTGGTTTACCTTTTTTTTTACCACCGGCTTGACTATTTTGCTGATTCAAAGGCTCCTGCCCCTGAACTACTACAAGTATTCCTTCCAATACATTTATCAGGGGTTGTACTACCAGCAATTCACCCTCTTCCATACCGTTAAAAACTAAGGTTCTCTCATTTTTCTTGATAATATTTATGGAACGCTTTTGCAGACGGCCATTTACGATGATAAATACCTCATTTGAATTGAAAACTGCATTCCTGGGTATCTCCATGGCATTTTCAATCGGATGACCCGGAAAGTGGGCCGTCAGATATTCTCCACTGAGCAGAGATGGTTTTGTGTGGTTATGAATCCTGACAAAAACACTCTGTGATTGGGTATCTTCATCCACAAACTGACTTTTTCGAATTACAATACCTGTCCATTCAATCCCTCGCCGATCGGACTTAACCTTAACCTGATCATCAATTTTTACCCATTTTGCATCGAATCGTTCAAGCGGAACCTCCAGTTCAAGTTTAGTTGTACTGATAGCATGGGCCACCCGGCCACCAGTATTTGTATAAGCGCCAGCCTCTAAAAAAACATGCGTGTAGGTGCCATCAAAAGGTGCCCGGATGGTATGCCTACTCAACTGAAGCTCATCTTTTTGAATGTTAAAATATTCACTAAGAACATTTCTGGTAGTGAGAAAAATACGCATTTTTTCGTCCCTTATCTCCGGAAGGGGTGGGAGAGGTTCCTCCAGGTTTATGGCAGAAAAAAATTCCATATATTCTGGTTCCCTTTCAGGAAAATCAATACGTATATCAGGTATTATGTTTGCAAGGGTATTTAAAAACTGACTTTTTCTGGCTTTGAGTGCCAATTCAGCTTCATCCGGATAAATGGTGAACAACACATTCCCCTTTTTAAAACTGGCCGATTTCTTTAATGGTATCTTTTCAGTCAGGATTTTTCCTGATGCTTCAGCAACAATATCAATTTCGGCAACAGAAGCAAGCCGGCCTGGTGCAAAAACCGGAGAATTGATAGTGCTGTATTTCACTGGTTCAGCCTTAACATAACGTTTAGCCTCAATTGGCGGGCGCATGGGAGGTTCTTCTTTGAGCGAGATCAAATACCGCATTAATCCGTAGGAGAGGCCAACAATAAAAATAAGGGCAGCCACAATTATAATACGTCTGTCGATTTTTCTCATCTATTAATATTTTTATTATCCTGGATAAAATAAATTAGACCTTATTAATACCGCAAATATTCCAAAAATAATATCAAATTTTCGTCTTTCAGAAATATTATACAATATTTTTTACATTCTGGTTGAAAATTCATAACTGATAATACTGGTAAACAGGGCAGAGGATAAATCCGGTATATCTGAGGGTAAATTAACAATTATTATATTTTTTTATTCACCCTGTGAAATAAATCGAAGATTTATTGCAAAGAAATATTTCACAGGGTAAATTTGCTTATTACAAAAAATCTTAATTCCCAAACAATGAAAAATGAAAATTTCCGGCTGATCTTTAAATTCGATATAGTTAAAAGCCTGTTGCTGGGGGCATTGATCTTAACGGGCTGTATTAAAGCCCCTGAATATAAAGGGTATAGGCTTATTGAGAAACGTTTTGTCAAGGAGGTAAACGCCGATTGTTATTACTTTGAACATGAAAAAAGCGGTGCACGGGTATTCAAGATTGCTGCTGAAGATGAAAATAAGACCTTCAACATCTCTTTTAATACTATTCCTGAGTCGGATTGTGGAACACCACATATTATGGAACATTCGGTGTTGAATGGTTCAAAGAATTTTCCTGTGAAAAGTCCGTTTGATGTTTTATTAAAAGGATCTTTGAATACATTTCTGAATGCAATGACTTCAAAGGATATGACATATTATCCGGTTGCAAGCATGAATGAAAAAGACTACTTTAATCTGATGCACGTTTACCTTGACGCGGTATTTAATCCCCTTATTTATGATGATCCAAGGATTTTTAAACAGGAGGGATGGCACTATGAACTAACTGACCCGGATGAACCTGTCATTTATAAAGGAGTGGTATACAACGAAATGAAGGGGGCTTTCTCAAGTCCGAACCGCGAGCTTAGCTATCAGGCTAACAAAAACCTTTTTCCTGAAAATGGTTATGGTTATTCATCCGGCGGATACCCTGAAGCAATACCGAAACTCACCTATAACGACTTCCTTGATTTCCACAGGCGTTATTACCACCCTACCAACAGCTATATTTACCTGTACGGAGATGCCGACCTTGAGAAGGAACTGCATTTTATTGACAGTGCCTACCTGTCGAACTATGACAGGTCGGATTTTAGGGCAGAAATTCCGTTACACCCGCCATTTAAGGAAATGAAAGAGGTTGAAGCCACCTATTCCATTACTGAAGGCAGTAATACTGAAAATAAGACATACTTGTCACTGAGCTTTGTTACAGGCGAGGGATCTGACCTGGAAGCTTATGTCTCTCAGATGGTCCTTGCTGATGTTCTGGTTAATCAGGAGTCAGCTCCTGTTCGTAAAGCATTGCAGGAAGCAGGAATTGGCAGGGACGTAAGGGCCAGTTCTGATTTCCTTAGACAGAATGTATTTGAAATTGTGGTTCAGAATGCTAATGCTGAGGATAAAGAGGCTTTCAGGGAAGTGGTATTAAATACACTTAAAGAGGTAGTTGAAAAGGGCCTGGATAAGAAAGCCGCTGAAGGTACCCTAAACCGTTTTGAATTCCAGTTAAGGGAAGGGGACGATGCCCAGAAAGGTATGTCATACGTTATGCAGGCTATGCCAGGTTGGAAATTCAGAGATGATCCTTTTCTGACACTACAGTATGAAGAACCTCTTGCTGAAGTAAAGAACGGATTGGAAGCCGGTTATTTTGAGGAATTTATAAAAACAAGATTGGTTGAAAATCCCTATGCTTTACTTTTGGTTCTGAAACCTCAACCCGGTCTTGAGAAAGAAAAGAAAACAATAATTGAAAAAGAGCTAGCTGCTTTCAAGGAGCAACTTAATGAAGAGGAAATTATTAATCTTGTTGAGGAAACCGAAGCCCTGGTGGCCTATCAGCAAGAGGAAGATACACCTGAAAAGCTTTCAACCATACCATTACTCGAGTTATCTGATATAAAACCTGAAGCTATATGGTACGGTATTTCTGAACTTGATGTAGCAGGCATGACGGTACTGCATCATGAGGCATTTACAAACAATGTTGTATATGAAAAGCTGATGTTCGATCTGAGGATATTGTCTGAGGAGCAAATACAGTATGCAAGGTTGCTTACCGAGCTTCTCGGAAAGTTGGATACAGAAAACTATACCTATGAAGAACTGGAAAAAGCTTTGAATATTCATACCGGAAGTTTCAATATTTATTTGAATACTTACCTTGAAAACCAGAACAGTAGTGATCCCATTGCACAATTACAGGTGAGTGCCAAAGCTATGAATGATAAAGTGGATAAAATGATTGAACTGACAGCGGAAATATTGCATCACACCAGATTTGATGATCCGGTACGACTGAAAGAGTTGTTAACAAGGCATCAGTCGCAAGTGGAGTCGTCAGTCAGAAACAATGGCGTCAGGTATGCAATCTACCGCCTGGGTTCCTATATAACCAACTATGGAATGTTCAGGGAACTTACTACAGGGCTCGAGTATTACCGGTTTTTAACTGAACTTACAAATGATTTTGATAATAAGAGTGGTGAGATAAGCGCTCTGTTGAGCGAGACGGCTTCAAAATTGTTCACAAGGGGAAATATGATAGCTGCTACTACATGCAGTGAAGAAGACCTTGAAACCATTACCGCTGGGTATGAACATCTGATGCAGGCTTTTCCGGAAGGTACTCCTCCTGAATTGAAGAAATGGGATTTTGATGTTTCAATCAATAACGAAGGATTGCTTGCTGCTTCAAAGGTGCAGTATGTAGTCAAAGGTTTCAATTTTAGAAAACTGGGTTATGGTTGGAATGGCAGAATGGAGGTGTTGAGCCAGATCCTTTCAACAGACTGGCTTCTGAATCAGATCAGGATAATTGGAGGAGCATATGGAGGCTTTTCTATCATAGACAGGTCGGGTATGTTTATGTTTATTTCATATCGCGATCCCAATCTGGAAGAAACACTGGACAACTATGATGCCACACCGGGATATTTAAAAGAATTTGATGCCGATACAGCCGTTATGACACGTTATATTATCGGAACGGTATCAAACCTTGATAACCCACTCACTCCATCTGAAAAGGGTAATGTAGCAGTACGGTATTATTTCGAAAATACCACAAAAGAAGACTTGCAGAAGGAGCGTGAGGCCGTATTGTCGACTACTGTTCAGGATATTCGCGACATGGAAACTTTAGTGTCAGATATCCTGCAACAGAATGCTTACTGTGTATATGGCAACCAGGAGCGCCTGGAATCAGAGAAAGACCTGTTTGGCAAACTGGTGAAAACGGTCAAATAGGCTCAGTTTTTTTTCATCTGAAAAATTGGTTTTTTCGGAATTTTACATAACTTTTTA
>JAUWMO010000104.1 GCA_030613125.1 Bacteroidota bacterium
GGAAGCTTGGCCCAATCAAGATGTGCTGAACCTGGTCCGTGACAAGCTTCACAACTCACATTGATTTCAGCCCAGGTTGTATGGAAGGTCCTGGCAACGGGATCATAACCTTTTTTCAAGTCGGTAGAATGGCAATCGGCACACATTCCATTCCAGTTCTGGCCATTATTTGTCCAGTAAAGCCAGTCGTTTGGTGGGATTTCCTCACCCGGATAAACCGAGTCATAAAGATGATACCATTGCTTTTTTTCCGTATCCCAGGTTATCGGCAGGCATTGTAACCGGCCTCCCTCAAATGGGACAAGGTATTGTTGTAAAGGAGTATATCCAAAAGTGTATGCTATCTGAAAATCACCCATTTCACCATCCGGCCCCGTGGTGTATACATAAAACTTCCCATTTTCCCTGTAAAAGCGACTTGTCACACCATTCCACTCAAACCTGGTATCATTAAAGTCTCCCAAAACTGATTCAGAACTGGCAGTATCCATTGCATAAGCATGATGAGAACCCAGCCAGAGGTCATGTTCCGTCTTATGACATTCAATACACGAACTCCCTCCAACATATTCAACTAATCCTAGCCTCGGATCTGCACTGGAATCCTGAAATGATGCCTTTATCAGATACAATGGAAATGATAGAACGATCACAATCGTTGCAATAAAGCCGGTTGTTTTCCAGTGGTTCATAGAATGATAAGCAAATTAAAAATTAAAAGTTGTTTTGTATTTAACCATATATTAAGTCAGTTTGCTTAAACTTCTTCCTCTTTGTTTTCTTTCCCAGGTCAACTTTCACAACTCCTTCTTCAATAATAACAGCAAAAATATCCAAAGCGTGAGGTGCCGGCGGACTAAGCACATCTCCTTTTCTATCAAACTCTGATGAATGGCATGGACATATAAATTTATCCTCATCTTCGTTCCATTGTATTGAGCACCCAAGATGTGTGCATTTCAAAGACAAAGCCAGAAATCCACCATCTTTCATCCTGACGAGGTATATTTGACCACTGCGGTATGGGTAAACAGTATTTGGGGAAATATCCTCCAGTCTTCCAATGATCTTAACCTGGCTCATGTCCTTCCTGCTACTTCTTTTACTACCAGAAAACATAAATGCAATTAATAAACCCGTAAATTCAAGCCCTGCAACAACGCCAAGCCAAACCCAAATTTTTTGAAAGAAGGATCTTCTTGTAATACCCTTATGGTTTGATTTATCCTTTTTTAATCTATTAAACATTGTTTATTTCAAATTGCAGATTTAAAAATGAAAAATAAATTTTATTTGTTAAATTTTATACTTATTTCGTTTTGCCGTAACAACAAATTTCTCAATAATATTTAATATTTCCATTTTGCACTTTCCAATTTACAATTTACACCTCCCATGGCCAGCACAATGCCATTCCTTTCCCCCGGAACCATAAACTTGTAAACATCAATATAAGGTATGAAACTACGAGAAATACAAATACTGCCTGTACAATCTCATTTTTAGAGTAGCCGGCTTTTTTGCTAAGCCAGTATATCCATAATGCCAGGGAAACTAAAATTATGGTTAACGGAACCAGACCATTGCCAATTACTGCTAATGCACCTGAAGCCGTCTCAATAAAATCCGGGATAAATTCATTAGCAACAATAAGCCCGGGTATAATAAATAAAGTGAAAACAGTAGTTTTAATACAGAGTTTCCTCCCATTTTCAGATGCGAACCATATCCCTGAATTCTTTGTTTTAAACCTGCTGAATGGTAACCACACTATTATTGCAAGGAACAGTACCGGAATTATGAATGCAGCAAATAGTGGATGGAAATGCATCAACAACTCCTGAATTCCAAGAAAATACCATGGTGCTTTAGCAGGATTCGGGCTCAATGCCGGATTGGCTTTTTCAAGTAACGGAGCATTCCAGATAACACTGATAAACAAGACCAGGGCGATCAATACCAGAGCAAAAACAAACTCACGTGCCACAAAATCAGGAATTGCAGAAACGTATTCTTTATTTTTTTTGCTATTCCCTCCGGGAACAACCACGCCTCCTGCTTTTCTTACCTTCCAGAAATGAAATACCATCAAAACCACCATTATCAATGGAAGGATTGCTGTATGAAAATTATAAAAATTTAATAGTGTTACCGGACCAACTTCGTTACCACCGCGAAAAAGATGAAGTAACATATCCCCAACACCAGGTACATAATGCAACATGCTCGTGGCAACTGTTACAGCCCAATATGACAATTGGTCCCAGGGTAACAGGTATCCTGAAAAGTTTGACAGCACTACGGTAAGCATCATCCCAAGTCCAATTACCCAGTTCCAGTGCCTTGGAGGATGGAAGGCTTCTGTGAAGAAAACCCTCAGTAAATGAAGGAATGTTATAACTACCATCAGCATTCCACTCAAATGGTGGATATTCCTTACAAACTGACCAAATAATACCTGATCTTGTATGGCTATCAGGGAATCGTATGCTTTTGCGGGTGATGGTTCATATACAAACCTGAGAATAATCCCGGTAAAAACCTGCAGCAGAAATAAAATTACAGCCATGCCACCAAGCCCCCAGGTATGAGTAATCTTTAAAGTTTCTTTTCTTACACGTGTTGGATGGATATGAAGGATCAGATTCCTGAACACTTTCCTCGTCCGAACCGATTCAGGAAAATATTTATTAGATTCTTGCTGGTCTGTGGATTGCATAGATTACAAAAATAACCGGAATTATCATTCACGGGCAGTTTTAAATAAAAATATAGCTTCGCAAATTTACCCTGTGAAATATTGCTTTGCAATAAATCTGCGATTTATTTCACAGGGTGAATTAAAAAGGTTAATACTATTCAAATGAAACTGCCAAATTTGAATGATTGTGATATAAGGCTGAGGCTAATCCCGAAAACTTTCGGGAGAGGAAAAAACAAGATAAAGTATGTCTAAAAAGTAAAAAAATGAGATAAATTGAATTTAATAGCACCTATGCTGTCCGCGTGTCGCCGAATCCGCTAACCGGCGGAGGAGGCACAAGCTATATAGCGTAAGCGTCCATAGCGGGTACGCGACGGTGAGGACGGAGGCACAAGGTTCGACGTAAGCATAAGGCTAAAATGAATAGTCAAATCCCTTAGCCTTAGCCTTTAATACCAGAATGATTATTAAAATGTTATAACTTGTTATATATCAATGAATAACTTTGAATTTCCGATACATAGAACTATCAGAATACTTTACATTTGAGAATAGATTATGACAAGATTGTTTAAATTTATTTATGGTATATCTTGTTTTTCAGTTATTACTACGTAGTTTAATGACTATGTTCTAATTTGTGTATCATATACTTGACTAACTAAAATTTCTCCCTCTGTAATTTTCTCGCCAACGCTGTGAAATAATGCTACTGGTATTTAGTATCTCACCGAGCCGGTAGGAGATATATTTGTTAAAACCACCCAGGATTCTAAAATATTCAGTCCGTAAAATTTTAACACACCTGTTTGTCAGAAACAATAATATTACCTCTTTAACGAGGCGTTTGTAAATCTCATAAAAATTAATTACTAATTTGCCCTGAAAGGGCATAAACAGTAACACAGGGCAACGCCCTGTGGACATTGGATGCTAAAAGCATAAGCCCTGAAAGGGCGAAAGCCTAATCCCACACATAACGTTCATTGTATTCAACTTTGTACTTTTTTAGAAAAGCCATGAACTCATCATGGAAACTATTATGCTTATGAGGTTTTAATGCTATCATCAATCAGGTTTTGCCGGTTTTTGGTGCTAAATGTTATATGAACATAAACTTCTGATAATGATTGTGGCATAGTTTCTTGCTTTCGCCCTTTCAGGGCTAATTTGTTTATTTGTTTTTATACTGCCCTATCCTATTGCTATTGCCCCTTTGAAGGGGCGATATCTAAAAATTCCTGTTATTATTCCAGAGTAAATTTGCTGCATATTTGAGAACATAGCTAATTTAATACGTATTATAATACGTGGTTTTTTCAGTCTTTGAACCTTAATCAAGGGGTTAAAAGACGCTTCTCTCCTTTCAGGTTTTGTATTTCTGTGATATCCTGGCTTACTTCAAGAGTTCCCTTATATTTCCCTGACCTGTCGTACAGGGCATAATATTCGATCAGGATCACCTTTTCTTTCGTTCTTATCCGGAAGGATTCCTTTTTTTTCTTTCCTGATGACCTGTAACTTGTTCCGAAGGTCCGAAGGACTCCTTTGGAGACTCCTTTGAAGACTCCTATGGAGAATACCTGTGGCGCAACTTGCCTGCCCATCCTTGTGTACCGCAGCAGGGTAACCTGCAACCCTTATTCTATCGGTTGCCTTTTGTTTTTTCTTCATTTATAGGTATTTTCGCATATAATTAATGTTCAATTGATAAATAAACATCATAAAAAAATAAAAACTCTGATTGAATGGTCTGACTTTTCTTAATAATGGAAACCCTGAAAAAAGAGATTAGTTCTGCAATGTCTGACCATGAATCAGGCTCTCTGCAACTGCTTGATAATCTGATCAGGTCATTTGGATCTTTTTATAAAAGGCCGGGTAATCAGGTTCATACGGATATAGAAAAGTTTTTAAGTTCTCTGGAAACCGGGTTTAATGATTTCCCTGTAATCCAACACTTTTTAAAGAATTTCAAAGAGTTTTTATCCACCGGATCACAAGCTAATGGAGCTGCCTTTCTCAGTCAATACAACCTAAAATGGGAAAATATTGATCAAAACATTGCAATAGAAGCTTCCAAAATAATTGATTGTTCAGGGAAGAGCATTATGGTTCACAGCAATAGCAGAACTATTCAGACTTTTCTCAAAATACAAAAGAGCAACTCATCTGTTATCAACATAATTCAGACGGAATCACGTCCGGTAATGGAAGGAAGAAAGCAGGCTGAATGTTTAATCAGCCTTGGCTTTCCGGTCAAATTTATAACTGATAGTTCTGCTGCCAGATATTTTTCTGAAATAGAATATGTTATTACAGGTGCAGACCGGATCAATTCCGATAGCTTCATAAACAAAACGGGAACAATGGTACTGGCACTTCTTGCACGTGAATTTGGAAAACCATTTTATGTCTTATTTGATAGCCGTAAAATTGTCAGGGACAAACCATATCCTCAGTTTGAAGAAAAACAGAAGGATCCGGAAGAAATTTGGGAAAATCATCCTTCAACAATTGAAGTTAAGAACTATTACTTCGAATCGATACCGATAAAGTTGGTCACCCATCTTATTTGTGAAAAGGGAATCTACAAACCTTCAGATACCAGGAATTCAACAAACGCAATAACCTGAATTTCGACTTTCTAAATGATTCAATACCATGATTTAAGGAGATTCCTCCCTGCGGAATGGAAATATTATTAAGTTTTCTTACAAGCACAATTTAACCGCAGAGACCTTTAAAGATCCTGCTTTTCTGAATCAGATAATAAATCCTCTTTTCTGATCAGAACATCCTTAATAAAGGTTTTATCCTCATCGGTAAAATATGATTCCGGGTTAATGGTGGAATGCAGAACCCATTCTCCTTCAGGTGTTTCATATGCCTGAACTACAATGGATTCCATATTATTCCCTTCAATGGTTATTTGACATGATGACTGAAGTGGTGGTATAAATCCGTCTTTAAAAACTGATTTTCTAATGGTACTGATTTTCTGAAGGTATTTCTCCATTTTTAGCGAATCAACAGCAACATTCCCTATCTTCCAGCTATTTTCAACCTTTTCAACAATAAAGCTGCTATCGGCAAAGTATTCAAAACTAATTCTGGTTACATTATCTTTTGTCAACCGGATAAATCTTTGATCTCTCCATGAGTTGAAACCCTGGTTAAAAGTCATTGTTAAAAAGCCGTCGGTGGCATATACTTCATCTTTTCCGGCAATTCTGAAATAGGATGTACCTATAATATTTCCACGAGATCCGCCATAAGGATTCTGAACCTGTTTATAGCTGAATTTTCCTATGTAAATATCCAGCACATTCTTACTTCCCTCCCTGATCTGCAGACGTGTGCCTAAAGAATCATTGACATGATAATCGGTCCATTTCCCCTTCTCCTTTGCCACCAACTGTCTGGGATTGATCCGGATAACTTCACCGAGCAGATTATGTACATTTCCCGGTTCAACGGGTGAACTAATATTTCCACTTTTAACCCTCCATGAATTTCCGGTTCTGGTAAAATGAACTAACTCTCCATTCTCACTCCGGGGATACAACATAATCCCGGTAACTTCAGCTGTGTCTATTTGAATTACATCTTTACTAAATGAACTTTCCCTTTTGCTTTCACGGAAAAATTTGCCTGTCAGGAAAATCCCGGTCAAAACAACAAAAATTATTAAAAGAGCCTTATTTTTATTTTTACCTGCCATGTTTTTTACTTATGAAATTAACTATAGTTTGCTTCAAGTCGTCTGATCCGGATTGATCTGTTTTTTTGATACCGGTACAATCCATAAAAAATCACGAGGAAAATTGGTAAAAGAAAATTCAAATATTTAAGTAAGGCCTTTGTACCGTCCTCAATCTCTTTTATTGGTCTTGAAGTAACGGCCCGGGTCCTGAGCCCTATCAACCCGGTATCATCAGACAAATAATCAATACTATTGATCATCAGGTTGGCATTATCAGGGTTTATTTGTTGTCCCTGTGGACCAACCGGGAAATCGCCATCAGTTATGACAACAATTTTAGCCGGACTATCACCTGCAATATTTCCCTCCAGGATACCGGCTACCACAATTCCTTTCATGGGAAAATCGGATTCTGACCACTGTTTTTGAATATCAAAATACTGTGGGGCCCTGAGTGACCCGGATTTTTCAGAGGTAAATGCGATTGGCGTAAATGTGTATGCCGAATCGCCAATATAGGACAATGAACTGGCAAACTGCAGGACCACCGATTCAAGGCCTTCACTTACAGGGTGACTGGCAAAATTGCTTATTACAGGCAAAAAAGGAAAGTTCATATTTGATGAAAAACGAAACATTCCCTGTTGCTGCTGTACTGTAACGGCACCACACTGAACATCAACAATAAAATCATCTTCAACCCTGATACCTTTATTTAAAAGCCATGTTTCCAATCGAGTATTTAAAGTGGTTCCGTAAGCATTCTGCAGATCACCCTGTACTTTGTTAAGTGCTATAAATAGTCCTCTTCCCGAGGCGAGAAAATTGTCAAGTTGAAATAAATGATCTATTGGAATACTGTCAGTGGGCCTGACAACAGCAATAGTTTTAATATGCGCAGGAATTTCTGTGGTATCAGTTAGTGTTAAAGGCTCAAACTGATACAAAATGCTCAAACCCTCGTATACCTGTAACAATTCTCCTATTCCAGGCTCTCCATGACCCTGTAGCAGAGCAACAGTTGGTTTATCTTTAACTGAAATTTTTTTTATAGCTGAAGAAAGTCCATACTCCATTGCTCCCTCCGGTTGTATAAAAGGAATTACTTCCTTCTCTTCTCCCTGAGATAAAACAGCACCTAAAAAGGCTTTTTGCTGTTTCATCTGATCTTTTTCCCGAACATTGATCATAACAGGCTGAATACCTTCTTGTAAAGCATTCATTTCAATCTCTTCCTCTTTTCCCGGATCAACAAACTCATATACAAGCATTCCCTTTGAAACACTTGAGTATTCAACCAGCAGCTCCATAAAATCTTTTCTGACCTTGGCGATATACGGAGGCAGGTCTTTGGAAAAATAGGCTTTGACCGTAACCGGCTCATTAAGGTTGCGGAGTATATCTTTTGTTGCCTCGCTTAATGTATATTGTTTATCTTCAGTAAAATCCAACCTGACAAAAAACTGATCAGAAACAAGGTTCAGAACAATCAGTATTGCTGTTACCAATATAGCTGTAATATAGAAACTGTTTATTTTCATTCCTGTTCTCTTATTAGTTTGAAACATTCCTCCTCGACAATGACAACTCAGCAAAATATAATCCCAGTATCATAAGGGAAATAAAAAAGATAAGGTCCCTGGAATCGATCACTCCCCTTGAGATACTCTCGAAATGTACAGTCATGCTGAGGTAATTAAAAACCTGACCAATAAATCCGGTAAAACTATTTGCCAGGATATCGAAAATAAGATGGAAGAAAAGACCCATAAAAAGAGCTGTTAAAAAAGCAATTATTTGATTATGGGTTATACTACTTGCAAACAATCCGATGCTGATATAAACTCCACTCATCAATACAAGACCCAGGTAACCGCAAATAACGGCACCCAAATCAAGGTTGCCAAGGTTTGTAACTGTAATAATGTAAGGAAGTGTAAATGCCAGGGCAATTATTATCAGAATCAGCGTAGATAGAAATTTACCCAGAACCACCTCCCGGTCAGATACGGCCTTGGTCAAAAGGAGTTCAATTGTTCCCGATCGTTTTTCTTCCGCCAGTAATCTCATTGTCAGAGCAGGAATAAAAAAGAACAGGGTCCAGTAAGCGATACTGAAAAATGACCTGAGACTGGCCTGGCCTACCATAAAAATATCTGATCCGAAAAGCCAGGTAAAAAATCCACTAAATCCAAGAAAAAGGATCAATATAACATAGGCGATCAGGGAATTAAAAAACGCACCCAACTCCCTTTTTGTAATTATCCAGATTTGTTTCATTAAAATATTTAAAATTGTGTTATAACTTTAATTCATTGTAAGGTTCCTGAATATGTCTTCAAGTTTTGTTTCTATAGGAATTGATTCAGTAAGGATCCAGTTATTTTTAACACAAAGCTGGAATATATCTTTCTTAGAACTTAAACCTGGTTTACTCTGTACCTCAAAACGGTTCACTTCCCTGCCTGCAAAGTCAACCATTGCAACAGTTGGCAATTCCTGAAGTGACTGAAAAATAACATTTGACTCACCCTCCTCTATCTTTACTCTCATTAATTCCTGACCCTGAGCCTGCTTACGGAGTGTATCAGCGGTGCCATCAGCAACAATCTTACCATTATGAATAATCAGGATCCTGTCACAAGTAGCCTCAACCTCCGGAAGTATGTGGGTGCATAAAATCACTGTTTTCTCCCTTCCCAATTCACGTATCAACTTCCTGATCTCAACAATCTGATTGGGATCAAGCCCTGATGTAGGCTCGTCCAGAATGAGAATTTCAGGATCATGGATCATTGCCTGGGCCAATCCTGTTCTCTGGCGGTAACCTTTTGACAGTTCTCCGATTTTCTTATGCTTTTCAGCATTCAATCCACATACTCTGACCATCTCATAAATCCTGCCATTAATTTTTTCTTTGGGGATGCCCTGCAGATTTGCGCAGAATTCAAGGTAATCGATAACAGGCATCTCATGATACAAAGGATTATTTTCGGGAAGGTAACCAATATGTTTTTTTATCTCTTCGGCATTATCAAACAGGGATTTACCATCAATTTCAATATTCCCCATGGTAGGGATCAGGTAATTGGTGATCATCTTCACTGTAGTTGTTTTCCCTGCTCCGTTCGGGCCGAGGAAACCAAGAATCTCACCCGTATTCACCTCGAACGAGATTCTGTCAACTGCTCTTTGTGCTCCGAATGTTTTAGTTAAATTCTCAACTTTAATGTTCATTGCTTGTAATTACTTCCTTTTAATATGTTAATCCTTTAAAAAACGACGGCAAATTTAAAAATTTTGTGTAATGCTGTTATTCACCAATTATAGATTTAACAAAATTTAACATTGAAATAATCATTTTCGTATTAAAGGCTAAGGGATTTGACTGCTCATTTTAGCCTTAGCCTTAGCCTTAGCCTTAGCCTTAAGGAAAAATCATGTTCGTTTCAAAAGTATTTTAATGAATCTCCCCGCCGCAAGCAGCGGGGTATCTAAGTGGTATGTTACTTTTTCCATACACCGCAAGCGATGGGGAATATAACCCTGTAAGATCCCGACGTGCTTCGCAGTCGGGATCAGTTCGGCTTAATGATTTTATTGCGGCTTCGACTTTTAAAATCATAGTCTCACTGATTTAAAAAATCCCGGCAAACAATAAAAACAATTCAACATTCACATAAAAATTGCACGGTTTTTGTATGCATTAAATGTTTTAAAAAAATATAAATATCCGCATTTATACCT
>JAUWMO010000302.1 GCA_030613125.1 Bacteroidota bacterium
ACAGTACTATTTTTGCATAAGGATAATCTGCTACATGAAGTCCATAAATAGTTGCAATAGAAGTATACAATATAAAAGCAGTAAAAAACAGCAAAGAATAGTATAAAGCTGGAATCAAAATATTATGGGTAGGGGTATTTAAATAAACATAATAAATTAAGAAGCCGATTGAATAAATTATAAAAGATGGGATTAATGAATATAGGCCCAATATTACCGATGAATACTTTTCTTCAATGGGACTTATTTCTGAGTCCGTTTCACTAGCAGATTTAAGTTTTAAAAATATATATCTCATGCATATAAATAGTAGTACTGATAGCGTCACTAATAATATAGTAGTTCCAAATGTCACCGCCAACTCATTTGGATCAATTTTTAAAAATTCAACTATTATAAATATTACTCCAACTGAAAATAGGAAAGGGAATAGTATGTAAATTATTGTGAAAAATATACCGCTAATATAGTTGTCACGTATTTCAGGTTCATGAGGAGAAAGATCAACTATTATTTTGTCAAAGTAGTATACAACAATTGCTATTATAGCAAAAACAATTGGTATAACGCTTGTGATTTCATTTAAATCAAAATTCATACTCTGTCACATCCCCCTATGAAGTTTCTGGAAATCTTATAGCGAAGTAGGTTCCTATTAACTTAATTATTAAATATTTTTTGGTTGTAGATAAGTAAAAAAGTTTTGAATTAGTTTAAACTATTAATCCTTCTATGATAGTTTTTATTATGTCACTTATCTCGTTTGAATATGCCATATAAACAAGTGTGAATATCGACCCAATAAACCAATAAATAATCTGACTTATCTTTGCAATAATATTTTCCGTAGGTATTCCGACATACATTAAAATATTGCGAGGTAGATAAAGAACAGATTCAATCCAATATATTGGATTAAATACTTCTAATGCTTTTGATTTGTAAGTACCTAAAGCTTGATGAAATTTATCCCGCATTATATTAACATGCTCTTCTCGTTTACTGCTTATGTTTTCAAATAAAGATATGTTATTAGCAGTTTGAACACGCCCATAACCTATGGGAGTTACATCTGAAAAATGATGATCAGGAATGTCAGCAGCTTTGAATAATTTTACAATATTGTATTGCATTTGCTTTAATGGAATGTTATGCCCACCAACCCAATGTGCATATTTATTAAAATAATGTCTTGTTTGGTAATATTTTGCTCCGTTCATTATTAATTTTGCTACTGGAACAACCAATATTAAATAGAGACTATTCATGACAATGATATAACTTAAAGACTACTTAAAGTATTTGAAGCCTATAATTTATTTTTGATTCATTATTAATTAACACCCTTCCCACATCTCCAACCTTTCCCTCACATGAGCATTGAGAGTAAAAAGCTTTAAGGTGTAATAATACATAAAATTAATAATACGCAATCGGAAATATAGATGTTTTTACATACAAGTTTACCACTCATTAGAAGGTTAAAAATATGACAAAATATGGGGAAGCAGCAGTAAAATCGGCTAATGCAATAATATCAAACGAAGGAAAAAACCCTAGAGATATTTGGGATTTAGTCACCTCAGATATTTTTGGAGAAGGGACTTCTAGTCAGAAAAAAACATGTCCTAGAAATGCATTTCTTGCACTTTGTGAAGAAGGAATGTTAAAAGGAATACTAAAGGGAAACTATACAAGCTCTCGGAAAAATAAAGAATATGCTTTAAAAGCAGTTAAAATCCTGAAAGAAATACCAAATTTAGTAAACCATCCCAAAGCCCTTTGGCTTGAAGTTGTTGATGAACCAAAAATACATAATGGTCAAATGGATGTTATTATCGCTTTATGGAAAAACGGTTACATCGATGGAAAGTGATATATTGTCATTTTCACTTACCTTGTTTTCTCATTAATTTAATTTATTCATCAATCTCCTCACTGCCGGAGTATTCAAATTAATATCTCCATTCTCTCTTATCCTTCTCTTAATCCCATGAAACCTACTCCTAGAAACTCCCAATGCTTCAGCCTGCTTTTGAGGTATGTTAAGAATATTCTCCATAATCTCTTGCTTGTTGATGAACTCCTGTGCTCTCTTCACGTCCAGAGTCTGTTCATCAATGTTGTTTGCTTCCTTTCCAATGTAAATAACACCATCAGCATGGACATGTTTCCTCTCAAGCACTCCTATATCTCCATCAAATTTATGCTCAGGATGTTCCACATACTGCATTATTGTCCTGCTCAATGACTTGAAGTAATGAGATCCTTCCTTAATCTCTCCAGTTTCATAATCAATGAACGGCTCATAAACAGCTTTCTGAGGATCACTTGAAAAAGGCATTAAAGGCTTGACAGCTTTACCATCTTCCTCAACTGCCTGGAATCCTACAAGATAGAAATTGAATGGCTTGATCTGGTCTTTCCATTCCTTGCCTGCATTAAATCTCTTGAATCTTCTCAGGACATTAGCAGTTGATACAGTAAGCCTTGAGACAGCATACAATCCTGAATACTTCTCTTCAATATCCAATTCAGAGATTTTCCCATAATGCAATTTGAGAATATCTTCCCATATCTCAGCCTGCCAATCATCAACAGCCTTTGGAAACGGGTTTGTTAAATGCCCAAGTCCATGCAATTTGAAAGATCTCTCTCCTTCCATGAACTTGATCTTTTCATTCTCATAAGTGTAAAGAGCATATCTTTTTGAAGAGATTCCATAAAACCACACATCCTCCTTCTCAGCTTTCAACAGATCAATATCAAGGTTGTAAGGATTAAGAGGTTGGAAATAATCTATGATCTCCTGAGCATGTTCAGGAGGAACAAAGATTGAATCCGTATCCATGTATGCATGAACTGAGCCAAGTTCCTTTACTTTAGCCTCAGCCATTGCCAAGAACAATTTAGATCCTGCTGTAATCATGACAGCAAGTAATGGATGAAAATAATTTCCTGCCTTCTCATACCTGTTTTCAGAAGTATTGAAATCATCCAAACCATAAACCTGAATCTCGCTTTTCTTATCTTCAGGATTAAGCTCAATGAAGATCCCATAGCTCATAGCATTAACAAGTATTTTAATAGCCTGTGCCCTACTCTTTAATTGTTGATATTCAGGCTTTTCCTTATCAATGGTCTTGAGTTGAATTTTAAGATTCTGCCTTTCTTCAACGAGTAACTGAACAAGATTATCTTTGGAAGGATCAATATCAATCCCAAGTATCTGGCTTTTCCTTAATCCTTTTTGAATACCTTTTGGAATATGCCTGATAGCTTCAATGATGTTAGGAACTTTACCCGTTAATAGAACAGATGAAATAACATCAGGTAAAGCATACCATAATTCCTTATCTGAAGTTAGGTAATTAACCCCTACGTTATAACCTGTATTAGAACCCTTATAATCCTTCCTGACAGGCAATATATCGCCTTCTGCTCTCAACTTAATCATAACAACAAAATCTTTCCAGTTACCCTTATTTTGAAGATATGCAAGGGTAAGATTTGATAACATATCCTTAATTTCTTCAGTAACCTCCTTTGTTTCAAGCGATTCAGCTATCATGAACTTCCAGAGATCCATCACCATAGTAACGGTTGGATACATGCTTGTAAAATCAAGAGTTGTTACTTTAACAGGTACTTTCCTTATCTTACATTCACACCTTCCACCATAATAGGATGTCATGATGTTTCCAATTGTTTCAGAAGGAAATTCAGGGTTAAGGCTCAAGAACGATTGAATTCCTAGTTGCTTTAGAGCATATTTTCCAATTGAAGCTGAACTGTATATTCTGGTTGGTGGGATATCTATCTGGTATAGATCCAGCTCATCAATGAGCTTCTCATAGACCTGATATGTGGATTCCACATCCTGAATAAGATAATCAATGTACCCCTCGGTTACTTTACCATGTTCAATACCTTTCATCTTCTTGATGGGAGTATTAAGCATCTCACATGCTTTTTCAAGAGACAAATGTTCTGCTTTAAGGAGTGCTTCACCAAGCGTTTGAGCATCAAGGAAGTATCCTGAAAAATATTCATCGCTTTTGTTCTCTTTGGTGGTTGTAAATTTGAAAGTATAGGTATCTCCCATCTTTTTAATGATAATAGGAGGATTGAATCTGTTTCCCGAAAGGGTGAAAGTGAAACCACCTTTGTTCCTTCCTCTCGAATCTCCTACGCTTTTTGAGATCCTGCTTATATCAAAAGGGAGATTGAAACCTACACAAAGGGCATGCAACCCAAATATCTCTGGATAAAATACATCAT
>JAUWMO010000333.1 GCA_030613125.1 Bacteroidota bacterium
GGGTAGTTCTAATAGCGGTAAACATGCACTGGATACCTTTTATAATAAGGGATTGGCTAATTTCCTGGCAAATGTTGCTAATTGTTATCGGTTTGGTACTTCTGGCATCAAAGCCTAATAAAGGCCCGGGCCTGATCCTGATATTTATTGGAGGTTTTTTTATGACAATAGATTATCTTGATAATGCTTATTATCTGCATAAAATATTCTGGCCTTCTCTCATAATCTTCGTTGGTTTGTTATTCATTTTCAGGGGCAAAAAAGTAGGTCATTGGGGATCTAAGGAGCTTATCACTGATGATGAATATCTTGATGATGTAGCCATTTTTGGTGGCGGGAATAAAATAATTACCTCTAAAAATTTTCAGGGAGGAAAGATCACGGCAATTTTTGGTGGTTCCACTATTGATCTTTCGCAAGCACAATTGGCAAATGGTATCAATGTGATCGATTCTGTTACTCTTTTTGGAGGTGTAAAAATTATCGTTCCGCGCGATTGGGATATTCATATAGAAGTTACTGCAATTTTTGGAGGCTTCACTGATAAGCGAATAGTAGACCCCCATATTGTTCATGACCCGTCTAAGAAGCTGGTAGTTAAAGGTATAGCTGTTTTCGGAGGAGGAGAACTAAACTATATTTAAATATCCTCATCAGGCTATGCTGCATCCCTTTTTTAGAAATAAACTAAGCTCATTGATGTACCTTCTGGCATGGATCATGCTTGTTGTGATCCATGTTTTTGTATTAAATACTTATTATGGTTTACGTGTTCAATATGCAATTTATGATGGTATTATAATTTATGGGCTTTATTTAATTCTGGGAATAGGGTTATGGTATCCGGTTCGTTTTGTTTACCTGTCTGATATCAATGCTCCCTCGAAGGTTTTGAATTTATTAGGCATAGGAGCCGGGACAATTATATTATGGCAGGTTTTAGGATCTTCAGTTTTACGTGTTATTATATCAGATGAAAGTGAATTTTCGGAATATCTACGCCAATCTGTTCCCCTTAAACTAATTGCCGGTTCATTGATATTTATGATCCTGGCCCTGGTTTATTTTCTGATCATGTATTTTACAACACTTGAGGAACGTAAACTGGCAGAGGCAAACCTGAAATCTTTAGTAAAGGAATCAGAACTTAACCTTCTGAAATATAAGTTGAATCCTCATTTCCTTTTTAATAGTCTGAACTCAATTAGTTCTCTTACCCTTATCGATCCTGAAAACGCACAGGAAATGATTGTGAAACTGTCAGACTATCTCAGATATTCGCTTGAATCGGATCAGCAGCAATTCAGGGACTTGAAGGATGAACTGGATAATGTAAGGCTCTATTTTGACATTGAGAAAACCAGGTTTGGAGACAGAATTCAGTTTTCAGAAAAAATAGATGAGCTATGCATGAATTGCAAAGTGCCCGGAATGATACTTCAACCTTTGCTTGAAAATGCAATAAAACATGGAGTTCATGAGAGTACAGAACCAATAGCCATTGAGCTGGAATGTATACTTGAAGAAGGGGCTCTTATATTGGTATTGAGGAATGATTATACTCAGGGTGTGAAAAGAATAAAAGGTACAGGAACCGGATTGGAAAACGTAAAAAAACGGTTGTCTGCAATATACAACCGGGATGATCTGGTAAGGATCAGCAAAAAAGATTTTATTTTTGAAGTCCGCCTGATAATTCCGTTATTACCTGACCCTGTTAATGTTGAGAAAAGTTAACCTGATTATGAAAAGTAAGATTACTGCGGTTTTAGTTGAGGATGAATCATTGGCCAGAGACCTTTTAAAGAATTACCTTAAAGATTATGCCAAAGTGAAAATCATTGGTGAGTATGCTGACGGGTTTTCCGGCATTCAGGCTATCAACAGGGATAAGCCCGATCTCATTTTCCTTGATATTAAGATCCCAAAGATTTCCGGAATTGAACTAATGGAACTTATCGACTATCATCCTGAGGTGATTTTTACTACCGCTTTTGATGAGTATGCTGTTAAGGCATTTGATATGAATGCGGTGGATTATTTGATGAAACCCTTTTCAAGAGAACGGTTTAAAGCTGCAATTGAAAGGGCAATTGGCCGGATTGAACATGGTGAGCCAGGAAAAAAACCTGAGTTCATTTCGCTGAAAGAAACACCTGATGAATACATTGAACGCATTGTAGTCAGATCCAGGGGTAATATTTATATAATCCAGGTTATTGATGTTATTTATCTGGAGGCGCAGGATGATTATGTAATGATATATACAAATGAAAACCGGCACCTCAAACAAAAAACTCTTAAATATTATGAAGATCACCTTGATCCTAAGGAGTTTGCAAGGGTCCATCGCTCTTACATTGTGCGGGTAGATCAAATTTCCAGGCTTGAACAATATGAGAAAGAATCATTTAAGATTATTCTGACAAATCAGGTTAAGGTTCCGGTAAGTAAAAGTGGTTATAAAAAACTGAAAGAGATTCTGAAGTTTTAATTTATTAGTGCTTGTCCATAAAGTAGGTATAAATTGATTTAAGAACCCCGTTATGCTTCGCAACGGGACAGGCAAGGAACACCGATTTACCCTGTGAAATAGCAAAGCTAAATCTTCGATTTATTTCACGGGGTTGTTGTTTGGTAATTGTTATTTGGTAATTTGCGCTAAATAAATGTTCAGTCCCATATTTACTAACCTCTTACCACCTAAAAAATCTTTTTTGTAACTTTACTTCAAATCAAACTTCGAAAGTATGTTTCAACTATTTAAAAACAGAACTGGAAAAGGTAAAAGAGACCGGATTGAAATGAAAGATATTAATGGGAATCCATTGTATGAAGGAGATATGGTAGAATCATTCAGATATGATATGGGATCATGTAAAATTATAAAAGATGAGAAAGGGTATATCTACGAATCCCAGAAAACCAACAAGCAAGTTAGTTGGGTTAAAATGGTTGATGCTACTACAAAATTCCAAAAGGTGAGGAAAATCGATATGTAGTTGGAATTTACTCAATTTTCTCCAAAGCCGCTATAAGTATTTGATATTCTTCTTAATATTGTCTGATCTGTTTTAAAGTGGTTCTTCACGATTTGTCCTTATCTTGTACCCGGAAAGAATTTAACCCGGATTATTCATCACTAAAGGAAATTTTATGATGAAAAGAGCAAAATTCATGGATCCAAAACAATTATCATTATGATAAAATTAAAAACGAACTGAAAATGAAAAATAATAAAATAACCGGACCATTATCCATCTGTTTTTTAATGCTGTTTGTCAGTTTTAAACTTATTGGATCCACCCAACCACCTGAAAAAGGTGAAATAGATTTTCCTGTGGTCGCAGGATTGAAAATCATTTACGATTATCCTGTATATTACCCTGATAACCTCTGGGATTACATAAATGGTGCAGCAGATTCATATCTGGATTTTGATTTTCAGGATTTGCATATTGCAGAATATATGAAAGGTGACACCACATACAAAGCAGAAGTGTACCGTCATAAAGACCCGGTCTGTGCCTTTGGTATTTATGCTTTAGAACGATCCCCCGATTATCATTTTATTGATCTGGGAGTGCAGGGGTATGATGAGGAATCTATTATACATTTTGTTAAAGGCGCCTATTACGTTAAAATTACCACCTATTCTGGCAGTAGTGAGGCTGAAAAAATTTTAAAGGATATTGCAGAATCTTTGAATAATATTTTACCAGGAGAAAATAAATTACCCGACGTGTTTCAGTTCTTTTCCAATGATGGAAAAGTTCCAAATACAGAGCATTTTATTTCAAATAATTTCAT
>JAUWMO010000361.1 GCA_030613125.1 Bacteroidota bacterium
AGAATTTGATACGACTTTCATCGAAATGTGTGAATAAGCGGTTTTAGAATATTATGATAAAATAAAAGTTTATAGATCGGATACTATTGATGGTAGTTATGTAGAACTTACAAATACTAGTACACGTATAGTAATAAGAGCTGAAGAAAATCAATATTTTTATTCTGATATTTCTGGTGGTTCAACACATTATTACA
Source organism: Bacteroidota bacterium (assembly GCA_030613125.1). Classification (GTDB taxonomy): domain Bacteria; phylum Bacteroidota; class Bacteroidia; order Bacteroidales; family VadinHA17; genus JAUWMO01. The sequence goes on from JAUWMO010000361.1 coordinate 198, forward strand.
AAACTTCTTACTATAATTCAATAACTACAGATGAAAGTGAATTGTCAGATCCAAGGCTTGGTGGTACAGAAGATTCAAGAATAGGTTATGCTTTTAGAAATTATAGACCTCCACCAAATGAATGGGGGGAAGTTTTAACAGCAGATGATATAAGATTTCATTTTTTAAATGAATGATCCAATTCCTCCGGATACCTTTCAGCTTGTTTTTCCTGCCATGAGTCAAGTTGAGCCCTGAGCCTTTCACCAACATCAAGATATTCGATATTACCATATACATTTTGGGTTTCAAAGGGATCTTTCTCGAAATCATACAACTCATAAATGGATTCGCTGCCTTTTACAGCTTTCCTTATTATTTTGAGTGACCCTGACCTAAGCATACAGAGGTTATTTTCGGGATCAGCACCAATAATGGAGTACACCTTATTTTCCCATACAGATGTACTTTCTTTCTTTATAAGGGGAAGAAGGCTTCTGGACTCTATTTCAGGTAGGTTCCTCCATTCCGTATCTCCGGCAATGTCAAGTAAAGTACCATATACGTCAATTGAATTGACCAATTCCTCTCTAACACCTTTCAGTCCCTGTCCATTAGCGGATTTTATGATCAAAGGAATTTTTACACTTACATCGTACATCTGTCCTTTAAAAAACGTTCCATAGGCGCCATTAAAATCTCCGTGGTCCGCTAAAAACACAACCCATGTGTTATCCCACAGCCCTTTTTCTTTCAGTTGGTTGAACAGTTTTCCCAGGTAATGGTCTATCATTGATATTTGCCCGTAGTATGCTGCTATGACCTCCTTATATTTTCGTCCGTCCCATTCTGCACGTAGTTTCTTTGTAAGTTCTCCACCAAGTGAACTCATCTGGAATATCGGACTATTCTCCAAGTCGGCATAAAACCTTGGCCCAAGAATGATATCATCCGGGTTGTACAATGTATCCCAGGGTGCAGGTGCCAAATATGGCTGAGGGGGCCCAAAAAAAGAAGTGAAAAGGAAGAATGGTTTTTCTTGATCACGGTTTTCGATAAAATCCATTGATCGCTGTACTGTCCACGGAATATCATGTTGTTCTTCTGTTCTCCAGCCACTTCCCATAATGAAATTATAAATGCTCTCAGGATAATAGTTTTCATCTCTGTCAAAAATCCCTACGATATCCGTGTCACTATCTTTAAAATGAGTTTCCCTTAACCATTTAATATAGTCTGAATGCTTATCATCGTTGGCATATACCGAATAAGGGGCATCATTGAGAGCTTTATAATCAAATCCAAATTTATCATATGCCGGTACAAAGTGAAGTTTCCCTGCCATACCAGTGTAATAGCCCTGAGACCGGAGCCTTTCTGTAAGTAGATAGCGATTGATATCTGTTGTTCCTGCCACCTTCTCTTTAAAAGGAACCCAGTTGGATACCATACCGTTGCCCGGTGGGAATATTCCGGTTTTTACAGATGCTCTTGACGGGGTACAAACAGGGGAAGGGCAATAGGCATTTTTAAACAACAAACCCTCGTGTGACAAGGCGTCAATGTTCGGTGTTTTGACACTCATATCTCCCATCGCACCGAACCTGTCGAAACGCATCTGGTCACACATTACCATGATAATGTTTGGTTTTGCTGGCTCCTTGCACTCCTTACAAGAAAGAGTCAGCAGAAAAGGAAGCAGCACGATAAATACAAGCTTTATTTGTTTCATAATAGTATGTTATGTATTCAGACTAAAGATAAGAACCAATTTACATTTAAATACTGATAGGTAAAAATTTCGAGACCTGGGACATCGAACTGGAAGGTACCCTTGCCAGTGCAGGTATCCGTGCCAACTTCATTGAGATATCATTACTTATTGGTTTCCCCCTGTAAAAGACTATTTTTGCTGCCTAAGCAGAAACTCATGAAAAAGCGGACTGTATTATTGATCATTTCACTTGTCTTTTTTCTGCTCAGCGCGGTTTTACTCACGCTGGTTATCTATGGATTGACCTGGGCGCTGCCAAAATCCATGAAGGAAGCAGCCAGGTTCCAGCAATCCATTAACCAGTATGAGGAGATTGAACCCGAACCTTTGCTTGGCAATGTTTACAGGCGGGAGACAATCTCATTGAATGGAGAATGGAAAGCCCTGATATCACCTTCGAGAAAAAATGTCATGAATGATTTCATGCATTTCATTGAGCGCAACCTGCAACCGGATTCACCCAGTGATCTTGTGGAGTTCAGCTTTGATAATGGATTGGTGCTTGAGGTTCCGGGGGACTGGAACACACAGGATGAAAGACTGATCTTTTATACCGGGAAAGTATGGTACAAGAATGAATTTGATCTTAAGAAATCATCCGGAAAAAATTATTTCCTCTACTTCGGCACCATCAATTACCTGGCTGAAGTTTACCTTAACGGAGAATTGATCGGCAAGCACAAGGGAGGCTTCACACCTTTCAACTTTGATATCACAGGAAAGATCAAAAATGGGAAAAACCTGCTGGTGATCTCTGCAGATAACACCATCACTGATGATGATATTCCGACTTCCTCCACCGATTGGCTAAACTACGGAGGGATTACCCGTGAGGTAAAACTAGTATCCCTTCCCGCCAAATACATTGAGAACTACCAAATCCAGTTAGCACCGGATAAGGACAACGAGATTACCGGTTTTGTAAAAGTAGCAGGGAAAGGGGCTGGTGGATACGTCCACCTGCAGATCCCTGAACTGAATATATCAGAAAAAATCAGTGTGAAAGAAAGCCTGGCAAGCATTCAAATCCCTGCCGATCCGGATCGCTGGTCTCCGGCAAGCCCTAAACTGTATACAGTTAAACTGGGCTATGGAAAAGACCAGGTGACAGACAAGATTGGTTTCAGGACCATTGCCGTCAGGGACCAGGAATTGCTGCTGAATGATGAGCCTATCTTTCTGAAAGGCATCTCCATTCATGAGGAGGCTTTAGGAGT
>JAUWMO010000337.1 GCA_030613125.1 Bacteroidota bacterium
CCGCGGTCAAAAACAAATTCAAAAGGCAAATCAGGGATACTATCTTTCATAAAATCAATAACATGAAAATTGCAATTACCTTCAACCGATGAGGCTTTCTCCCTGGCTTTCTGAGTTGCAGTCATAGAAACATCGCAAGCAGTTACCTCAAATTTTTTTTTTGCTAACCAAATTGCGTTATCACCTGTTCCGCAACCTATCTCAAGGGCTTTACACTTTTTTACAAGACCGGATTCAACAATCTCTGTGAGATTGAAATCTGGACGGCCCACATCCCAGGGCAGATCTCCCGAAACATACCTTTGCTCAAAACGATTTTTTATTTTCATTAATAATATAGAGACAGTCTCTTCCGGATGATAAGTTAACCGGAGAATTGATATCAAGTATTATTATATTAACTATCGGCAGCCATTAAAAATAAAGGTTTCATTTCAAATCTGTGGTAATGAGGCCTTAACCTTTTAGTATTATAATATTTTTCAAGGTTTACAACTTTTTTCGAACTGGTAACCACTTCAAGTGGCACATCATCATATCGACCATTTTTCAATACTACGAGACGACCATGAAATCCTCCAAGAATCAGGTCAAGCGCCAGATTCCCATAGGCCATCGGCACAATGGAATCAATTGCATCAGGGTCGCCACCGCGAACCAGATACCCAAGTTTCTGGTTGATCACATTAATTGTATGTCCCCGGTTAAATTTAGATGAAAGTTTCTTAATTTCAGCCGAGACCAGATCACCAATCCCACCCAGTTTAGCATGGCCAAACATATCTTTTTCGACATCCTGGAAAACCATTTCCCCACCCTTATACATAGCTCCTTCCGAAATAAGCACCACGGAATATTTACTTGGATTAGTATTTCTGTCTTCGACTAACAACTTTGTGAGATGTTCTATATCGAATTTGTATTCTGGTATAACACACCTGTTTGCGGCTCCGGCCATAGTGGGCAACATGGCAGTAAAACCTGCATACCTTCCAAACACCTCCATTATAAGGATTCTTTCATGTGATCCTGCTGAAGTACGAAGGTTATTTGCCATCATAATTGTACGTGTTACGCAGGTACTGAAACCAATACAATAATCTGTTCCCGGAACATCATTATCCATTGTCTTTGGAATGGCCACAACCTTTATACCCTCCTGGTACAAGCGAACAGCATAGCTTAAGGTGTCATCACCCCCAAGAGGGATCAGAAATTCAACGCCCAGCCATTCAAGGTTCTTAATAATCTCTGGAGTAAGGTCGTTTATCTCTTTATTGTATGTAGCCAGTAAATGTTCCGGTACTTTTTCTTTTGGCATATGGCTCGGACGGGTTCTTGAAGAGTGAAGGAATGTGCCTCCTGTACGTCCGGCTTTGTTTACTATATCATCTGTTAAAATTAAATAATTCATGCTGTTATCTGCTTTTTTATCCCTGATCAGTTCAGTGATACCAGCCCAGCCACGACGCAGACCAATAACCTTAAAATTTTCCCGGTTTGCCCTGATAGTAATTGCCCGAATAGCAGGATTTAGTCCGGGAACATCACCACCACCTGTCAGAATTGCAATAACACCTTTAGTTTTTTTTGAATTAGCCATAAATTTTAATAGTTAGTTGAGTATTGTAATGTAATTATGAAATGCGCCAGTTTAATACTGCTCAAATTTAATGATTTGTGTTTATTTTTTTTATATGATCAATAAACATATCAGGAATAATTTAAATATTGTTTTAAGATAATAATCCTTTTATAAGGAAAAATAATCCAAGTAAGAATCCAATTAAAAACAAAGAAACATAGCTGTATAACAATATTTCCAATTGCCATTTTTGTTCTTTCAGTGACTCCAAATCCACATTTCGGAGGCTAATAACCAGTTCCTGTTTATTATAACTATTCATAAGGTTAAGCAATTTTGTTGACTTATCTTCAAAAACTGAGTTTAAAGAATCCACAGATGTTTCATTCAGATTAAGAGCATCTTCCAGGAACCGGAGAGAATCGAGCAATTTTGTATTGGCAGCAGCCTGGTTAATCAACCTGACAATAGAATCATTAATAAAGGAAGCATTGTAAATATGTTTACTAATCTGATCAGCAACCTTATCTACTTCAAGGTTTAGATCCTCGATATCTTTTTTAAGCCTATTAAAATCAGCCTGATTATATTCTCTTTTAATTTCAGCCTTTAAGAGTTTTATTTTGGATTCATGTTTTCTGGAAAAAACAGATTCAAAACGCAGTGAAAAGAATGAAATGCTGAAAAGGATCAATACCAATCCGGTGATTAAATAATATATTCGGCTATTATTGGTTTTTTCTTTCATAGATATTGATAATGATATTATAATTATAAATGACCAGGAATCTTTTTTATTAACCCCATGTAAAAATAAGAAAATATTTATGACTGATGATTTTCAGAATGTTAACAGGAATTAAAAATTCCATTTCAGTCTGAGAAAACCAAAGGTAAGTTTACTTATTGTATCTGTACCAAATTTACCCTGGAAATACTGGAACAAAAATGAAAGGGAAAGATTATCAAGAATTGAATATTCTACTGATGGGCCAATAAAAAAACCGTCTTCCGAAGGGTAATAAATGCCGGCTAATGTACCTGAAAATAGTGGAGTGAAAGGGTAAGTTACCTGGGCGAGAATATTAAAATCAGTGAAAGTAATATTCTTTACATTCAAGGATGAGAAATAAAATTCACCAAAATCGCTGTAGTCGTATTCAATATTTGAATAGAGGAAATCAAGGCCGATATATAAAGAATTTCTGAAGGTGTAATCACCCGATATAGAAAATATAAATTGTTCAGGATGTGAGTCTTTCATAGAATGAAACCAGGTAAACTCACCTCTGAAACCGGCCCCTTTGATATTCCCTGCCCAGCCGGTACCCAGCACAAAATCTTCATCTTCAAAAACCCCGGTTAAAAATTGGATATCGTAATTAAATGCTGAAAAGATGTACCGTACGGCGGCTGTTACTTTATTAGCGCTGTCAACTTTTGCTGCAAGGTCTATTGATGAAGAACTGCCGGTATAATATTGAACCCTCAGGGCATCGCTTCCGGGCCGTTCAATGTAATCGAAATCGAAATAAGAATAAGCATTAAAAATATCGTTGGGGTTCCAGACCAGGTTTTTTGACCAGTTTATTCTTTGCCTCCCTGCCCGTATCTGGAAATTTCCCGATGTATAATCAACCCACAACCTGTCAATGGCTGAGTATAGAAAGAAGGAAGGTTTATCCAGAATCAGCCAGGATAGGTCCAGCCATCCACCATCACCACTAACCATTTCAGAATAATCGGGGATAAATTGTACCAGATCTCCATAAAGCAGGCGGGTTCTTAACTCAAGGTCAAAGGTCCACTTTTCATTCGCGTAGTATCTTAAATTAAGCCTGTTATGAAATTGGTTTTCGGCTAGCCAGTTTTCGTCCCACTTTTCATACATAACAGTTTGCATATTGCTCAGGTAACCGTTAAATACAAACTTTTTATCCTGGCTAAAAGTTGAAAAAGGTAAAACAATAAAAAGGATCAACATTACAATCCGCCGGAATGCATTTATGAAAACAGATTTAACAGAATAGTATGATTTCAATGAAATTAGAATTTATTTTATTTCGTCAGAGTCTACTTTTCCATCGACAAGAGTAATAACCCGGCGGGCTTTTTTCATAACCCTGGCATCGTGGGTTGAAAAGATAAAAGTAA
>JAUWMO010000128.1 GCA_030613125.1 Bacteroidota bacterium
CTGGTTTTTTGATATTGCAGCGCAAGCCGAAGTGCCTGCTGATAAATGGTATCTGTACTGTAATTTGATAAAGACTGGATAATATCAATGACAGAGATCTCAAGGATTACGTTCATGCCACCTTTCAGGTCAAGACCTAAATTAATCTCTTTTTCCTGGCATTCCCGGTATGTATTTCCCAGAAAATTCCATTCATCTTTTTTCAAACTTGCTATGGAATCAAGATAATCTGACTCCTTAACCAAATCTCCCTGTGCATAATCCGCAGCATTTTTTTTAACCAGTGAAGTTGCAACAGTAAAAGATAACTGGTAAATGGTAACTGCTGTCAGAGCAATTGCCAAAACCAAAATGGCTCCTTTGTTTCGCATTTCTATAAATTATTAAATTCTTTACGGTATATGTTAAATTCAGTACCTGAGAGGATAGACTCATAGATTTTATGTCGCGCAAAGATATTAATTTTTTTTTGAACTTATCTGTGATAAAGGAATATCGTTCATAAGAAGAAAAATTTTTCAAAACGAAAAAATGCCTCTTTTCAGAGGCATCTTTAAATTGATTTTAATTCTATTAATTCATGCCAAAACAAAAATTAAAAAAACTTCATTCCATCGAGGACATCCATAACACTTCTGACCGCCCCGGCAGAATCGGTCAATAATTTCTTCTCATCAGCATCCAGATCAATCTCAATGATTTCTTTAATTCCCCCTTTTCCCAGTTTTACAGGTACACCCAGGAAAGTATTGCTTATTCCAAACTCCCCATTTAATTCTACGCAAACCGGAAAAATCCTGTTTTGATCTCTGATAATAGCTTCAGCCATCTGTGCTACTGCTGCTCCCGGAGCATACCAGGCAGAGGTTCCCATAAGTTTTACAAGTTCTCCTCCTCCTTTTCTTGTTCGATCAACTATTTGGTCAATTGTTTCTTTATCCATCAACTGCGTTAAAGGTATTCCGCTGATTGTTGTAAACCTTGGTAATGGAACCATTGTATCTCCATGCCCGCCGAGTAGCAGAGTTTGAATATCTTTTGGAGAACAATCCAGGGCAGAAGCAATAAAAGCTTTAAACCTGGCTGTATCAAGAATACCAGCCATTCCGAACACTTCTTTTCTGTCTTTCCCTGATGCCAGTTTTGTTGTGTATGTCATTACATCAAGTGGATTTGATACAACAATATAAATTGCATCAGGTGAATACTTGATTGATTTCTCTGTTACTTCTTTTACTATCCTGGCATTTGTTGAGATAAGATCATCACGTGACATGCCGGGTTTGCGAGGTAAACCTGAAGTAATGATAACAATACTTGAACCGGCAGTTGCTTTGTAGTCATTGGTTACACCAACCAAGCGGGTGTCATAGTTTTCAACCGGAGCTGTTTGCCATAAATCAAGAGACTTCCCTTCTGCCATACCCTCTTTGATATCAACTAAAACCACTTCATTTACCAATTCCTTACGGGCAATGACATCTGCGCATGTTGCCCCAACATTTCCTGCGCCAATTACTGTTATTTTCATAAGTTACATTTTAAATGAGTTTGACAATACTAAATTAATTAAAAATGTATGGATATAATATGTCGTAAAACACATTGAAGATTACAACCGAAGAAGTATAGAAACAATTGATTTTAAGCCTGACCTCTATCTTACCAGAGATTCAAAATCTGCATTGAGCTTTTCATTCTTAATGAAATCGAATTGGGTCAGTCTGTGTATACCGTAGAAGTCGGACCAATAATTTCTGAGCGCAGTAATATAATTTCTTCTTGCAATATCTTTTTCAGAATCAGCTACATTGAGATCCAGTACATCTATTTTACCGATTAAAAAACGCTGTTTTGACACTTCATACCGTTTTTGCGCAATTGTATCAGCTTTGGCAGCAATAGAAAGCTGATCGTCCTGTAGGTTAAACCGGGCAACAGAAAGAAAAACACTTTGTTCAAAATCAACCCTGGCTTGTCGAATAGTTGTTTTAACTACCTCCTGATTTGACTGGGCCATTTTAACCATACCTTTGCCGAGGCTCCAATCGATTATGGGCAGTTCAAGGCCTACCCTTACTCTTTGTTCGTCAAGAAGATCTCTATAGGCATCACCAGGTGTATCAGCACTTCCCGTGTATCCAAATGAGGCAAACAGGTTAGCTTTAATTCCTTTTTCACCTTTAGCTATTGCAACATCTCTCTGGGCCTCAATCAATTGCCGCTCAAGGACCAATATTTCGGGATTATTTTCATACGCCAGAGAAAGTGCCTGACTTACATCTACTTCCAAATCAGGGATATCTTTGGGTACAATCAGTTCAATAACTACATTATCATTATATCCCAAAAAAGAACGCAACTGAAATCCCTGGATCTGAAGGTCAATCTGACTTTGATTGAGATCGGCTCCCGCATTTAAAAAACTTAGTTGCATCTGCAAAAGTTCATCCTCAGCAATAGTACCCATATTATAACGACCTTCTGCTATCCGGAAAAGAGTGTCGGAATTTGAATAATTGAACCTGGCAATTTCAAGGTTTAACTGGGCAAGAGTGAGATTAAAGAAAAAATTCACGGCCCTCTCATAAACCTGCTCTATATCATCAAGATAAGTTTTTCTTGCTTCATTATACTTTATTGGTTCGATCATTTTTTCCCATTTAAGGGGATTATAAGCAAAAATAGGTTGTCTGAAACCTACACTGACCGGTACAGTAATGTATTGGGAACTGGGATCATCCCCAAACCTGTCAAATCGTCTGAAGTTAGACTGGGCAAATACTGAACCTCCTGTAAAACCAACATTTTGTGATAAGTTAAATCCTATTGTGGAGTTGTTAGAATTCTTTTCTACATAAGGTTCTTCTCCGGTAGTGAAATCATATTCCTTTTCAATTGATCTGTTGAAGTCAGCAAGAGTAGCATTCATGTTAAGTGCAGGGCGATATTTTGCTTTAAAGGTCCGGAATTCCCAATATTTCCCCAGAAATCGGTGCCTTGCCATAATGGCTTGTGGAGATTGATCTTTAGCAATTTCCAGTACATCATCCAGATTTAATCTTTTTATTGTTTGAGAAAAGCTAACAGGCGCTAAGCCGATAATCGTAATTAATAATAATATGCTTGAATATAATCTCTTATTCATCATTAATGGTTTTATTCATAACGCAAAGATTCTATGGGGTCTTTTTCTGCAGCCCGTTTTGCCGGAGAATATCCGAAAATTATCCCAACAGCAGCTGATACTCCAAAAGCAATCAAAACTGAAAAAGGAGAAACAATAGTTGAAATATCAGAAAGTTTTGTAATCAGTTTTGAGATGATAATACCAAAAAAAACGCCGATAAATCCACCTGTAACACTAATCAGTATAGCCTCAGACAAAAATTGAACAACAATATCTGATTTTTTAGCCCCAACAGCCATACGGGTTCCTATTTCCTTAATTCGTTCCATAACTGATGCAAACATGATATTCATAATACCAATACCCCCGACAACAAGGGAAATGCTGGCAATTGCGCCCAAAACAATATTAAAAATGTCCTTCGTACGCTGTTGTTGTTTTAATAAAAGTTCGGGTATAGTAATTTCAAAGTCTTTTACTTCAGAATGCCGCCGGAGAATCATTCTGCTTAATGTTTCAGTTGTACGTGTAAGCTCTTCTGTTTCCCTGACCTGTACAATAATTTTATCCAATTGATGATAATTTGCCATTGTATTTTGTGATGGACTTGAGCTTCTAATGGAGATTCTGCCAAATCCCCTAAACATACTAATGGATTCAGACATCATTTTGGTATTAACAAGGGCTCTGTTTTGAAAGCGTAGCAACATGGTTTTAACCGGAACATAAATATTATCATTATATACATTAACGCCGGTGTTTTCAAATGAAGTAAGAGAGACATTACTTTTTTTCAAAACCCCGATTACTTTCAGCCATATGCTACCAAACTTAATATATTGCCCAACAGGTTCAACATGACTGAAAAATTTTGATCTTATATTAGCTCCAATAATACAAACCTGTATCCCATGTTCTTCCTGGAAATCATTAAAAAAGGCACCAGCATCCAATTCCAAATTATAAAGATCATAATAATCTTCTGATACCCCGATAATTTTGGCAGGCAATCGCTTTCCAAATTGCATTACAAATGAATTCAGGGAGATCTCAGGACTAATTTGATTCACAGTAGGAATTATTTTCTCAATAGATTCAACATCCAGTAAACTTAATCCTCTGGAGAATTTTGATTGCTTTCGTTTGCCATTTTCACCATTTTCTCCTTCGCCCTCTCCTGTATTGTCCTCAACAATAGGGGTAATTACTATGTTGTTTACACCAACCATTTTTATTTGTTCAAGGATTTCTTGCTGCGCACCTTTCCCTATTGCAAGCATACTTATCACTGCTGCCACACCAAATATTATTCCCAAAGCTGTAAGAACTGACTTTAGTTTATTGGTAAGTATGCTTTCAAAAGCAATTATTATATCATGAAAATATCGTTTCATAAAATCCGGATTCAGCCAATATTTATTTTTCTTCTCTCTTTTTCACTGTAACCTGTTTACTCTCCCCTGATGTTCTCGTTTTCTGAATTTGTTGCCTGTTCATTCCCTGAGGTGTTTTTTTATTCATCATCTGCATATTGTTACGTCTTACCCTCTCTTTTTCAGCTTCTGCTTTTTGTCTTTCTTCTTCTAACTTTTTTTGTCTTTCACGTTCTTTAATTATGGGTATCAGGTCTTCACCATTTAGTTTATACTTATCAGGCTCATCGGGCAGGGAAAGCAAGATCTTTTCACCAGCATTCAGCCCTTGTTCAACAATTACCTCGTTTTCATTGGATCCTCCCAGAATGATAACCTGTTTAAATCCATTCTTCTTAAATACAAATGGTATACTATCATCAACATGAACAGTCTCAAGCGGAATAAATAAAACACTATCATAAACAGAGGTGATGATCTGATTGCTTGTTGTCATAGCGGGCCGCAAAATCGGATCGGTACCATCAATCTTAATACCCACCTCAAATACTTTAGCATCGGTATTGGGAAGCTGCTCCCCAATATTGGCTACTTCAAACACGGTGCCGTTGTATTTCTTCTCCGGAAAAGCATCCACTCCAATCCTTACCTCCTGTCCTGCTTTTACTTTGCTTATATCAATTTCATTAATATATGTTTTTGAAATCATAGAGGATAAATCAGGTAGTGTTGCCACTGTCAGATCCCAGGGACTGATCATTGACCCGACCTTTCTTTTTTGTCCTCCCCATTCTTTCTGGTAGATGACCATTCCTGCCGAGGGTGCATGTATTTCAAATTTATTTATAATTGTAGTTATATCTTCATAGCTTCTCCGCTCCCTTGACAGGTCTATCTCTGCGTTTCTCATATCGGCCTGAGCCTGACGCACTTTAAGCGTATAATTCTCTTTTGCTTGCTCATATGCCCTTGTGGCCTTATCCAGGCTGATCTGAGCCTGCCTTATAACTGCAGGTGATTCATATATTGATTGGTCAAGTGTTATTTCAGCCTCCTCCATGTTATATTTTAAATTTACCAATTCATCACGTAAATTCCTGAGTTGCATCGTAGTGTCAAGTCGTGTTGTCATTAAGGCTGATCCTTTTTTCTCCAGTTCATCTTCTATATCTTTCAACCTGTTTGTTACTACTGATCTGTCAAGTGTTGCAACATAAGCACCGGAATCAACTACCGTGCCTTCCGGAATCAGGTCTTGTATCTTTATCTGAGAGAACCGGTGTCCTCTGCTTGTTCTTAATTCAGTAGGAGCAGTAATCTTCTCCGATCTCTCCGCCTGAAGTTCACCTGTTACTGTAACAAGTATTTCAAATTCACCCAACTTTACCTCAGTTACCAGTTGAGTTATATCTTCTCCTTTGGTTATTTTATTGAAGATTATCAGAGAGATAATTGCCGCTGCAACCACAGCCAGGGTTATTATAATCGACTTTTTCATATTCTTCCGGATTAATAATGAATTCTATTTTATATTATCTCAAAATTATTTTATAAAAAGAGATACAAACAAAATTGTTTGGTTATGGAATCATAAAAGTATTTTTTTTATCTCTAATCATCATCTTTTTAACAGATTTTAACATCCCTGTTTTAATATGACCTGTGACAATGTTAAAATATTCCCAACCTTCAATAAAAATTAACAACAATTACTACAAAAGCTCAAATTTAGCACTGGCAGCTTATATTAATATTTCATAAAAAATTTAGGTTAATGTTTTTACAATGGCCTTGACTTCATCAACCAGGAATTTTGATCTTTCTTTTGAATTACTTTCAGCTATTACCCTGACAATTGGTTCAGTATTTGATTTTCTTACGTGAAACCATTCCTTGTCCATATCCACACGTATTCCATCAATCGCTGTAATTGAATATGAATTGTATTTCTTATTAATTTCTGATAACACATTTTGAAAATCCAAACCGGGTTCCAGTTTAACTTTGCTTTTTGTAATAAAATAATCCGGATACTTTTTTCTCAAATCTGAACATTTTAATCCTGATTCTGCCAGATGTGAAAGAAACAAAGCTATACCAACCAAAGCATCTCTTCCGTAATGTAATGCCGGTAAAATTACACCGCCATTACCCTCCCCGCCAATCACAGCATTTTGTTTTTTCATTTCTTCAACCACATTTACCTCACCTACTGCTGAGGCAAAATAAATCCCACCGTGTTTTTCTGTAATATCCTTTAATGCTCTTGTTGAGGACAGGTTGGAAACTGTATTTCCCGGGCTACGCCTGAGAATATAATCTGAAACAGCAACCAAAGTATATTCTTCACCAAAAAACATGCCATCCTCACTTACAATTGCCAATCGGTCTACATCCGGATCAACCACAAATCCTACATCTGCACCCTGATGTTTTACTTCATTTGAAAGATCTGAGAGGTTTTCCGGTAATGGTTCCGGATTATGAGGAAATTCACCGTTTGGTTCACAATAAAGCTCAACTATTTTTGTTACTCCAAGCGCTTTTAAAAGATCGGGTATAATGATACCACCAACCGAATTTACACAATCCAGAACAACCGTAAAATCAGCTTTTCTTATGGCTTCAATATTGATCATAGACAGGTTAATGATGTTTCCGATATGCTTTTTGTGGTAAAATCCCGGATAAAATAATTCACCCAATTTGTCTATGCCTGAATATGTAATTTTTCCCGATTCAGCCAGTTCAATTATCTTTTGACCATCAGAGGCCGAAAGAAATTCTCCTTTTTCATTTAATAACTTAAGAGCATTCCATTCGCCAGGATTATGACTTGCAGTAATTATTATACCACCATCCGATTTTTCATCTATTACAGCAATCTCAACAGTGGGGGTTGACGCAAGTCCAATATCCAGGATATCGATACCTAAACCAATTAATGTGCCGGTAACAAGATGGTTTACCATTGTTCCTGAAACCCTGGCATCCCTTCCGATAATAACCCTAAGTCTTTCTTTTTTACAACGATCCTTTAACCAGGCACCATAGGCAGAAACAAATTTGACTACATCAACCGGAGTAAGATTATCTCCTTGTTCTCCACCAATAGTACCTCTAATCCCTGAAATTGATTTGATTAAAGTCATGGTACAATATATTTATTTTTTAATATGTATTTTCATTTTCATGTTTTACTATATTCACCGGATAAATCTTGAATTAACCCGGTAAATTTCGTAATATTCGGAAAAATCACTAAATATCGATAATTAAGGTTCAAAAGTAAATATTACTCTGAATATTATTGTTAATAAATGAATAAAAAAAGGTCATTCAAAACGGAAGGAACAGGTATAAAACCGGGAAGAAAAAAAAGCGGAAGAAAGCAATCCGCCAGATTCGATAAAACCGGTTCTGTAAAATCCAAACAAGCTGACAAGATCCGGTTGAATAAATTTATAGCAAACACAGGCTTATGTTCCAGAAGGGAGGCAGATATTTATATTCAGAAGGGACTGATTTCTGTGAATGGAATAAAGGTTCTTGAATTAGGTACCAAAGTAAATATAAGTGATGAAGTCAAATTCAGAGGGGAAAAGCTGTTACCGGAAAAAAAAGTATATATCTTAATGAATAAACCAAAAGATGTTATTACTACAACTGATGATCCGCAAGGCAGAAAAACTGTGTTTTCATTGATTAAAACAAAGATAAATGAAAGAATATATCCGGTTGGACGGCTTGATCGTATGTCAACCGGTGTATTACTTCTTACAAATGATGGTGAATTAACAAAGAAACTTACCCATCCGAAGTTTAATAAAAAAAAAATTTACCAGGTTGAACTTGACAGAGAGTTGTATAAAAAAGATCTTGAACAAATAAAGAGTGGAATCATGCTGGATGACGGACTAATAAAAGCAGATGCCATTAGCTATATTGATCTTGAAGAAAAAAGAAATATTGGTATCGAGATCCACTCGGGCAGAAATCGAATTCTTCGCCGAATATTTGAGCATCTTGGATATAAGGTAATCAAACTTGATCGTGTCTATTTTGCCGGCCTGACAAAAAAAGGCCTGACCCGGGGAAAATGGAGGCATCTTACAGATAAAGAAATTTCAATACTTAAACAAGGATCTTATAATTAATTTTTCCTGTTTTTAATACCGTGACTCTTCCGCAATTTTCTCAGTATGGTAAAACATTTAGACCGGGAATTAGAAAAAAAAGCAATGTTCTGTTAATTTTCATCTTTTTTTGCTTTTTTACTCAATTATCCTCCAGTCAGATTGTTCAAATCACAGGAAATGTGATCGATGATAATACGGGAAAGTCACTTGCTTTTGTAAACATATCCTTTAATGACTCCGGTAAAGGAACAACAAGTAATATTGATGGTTCCTTTCAAATCTCATCTTCTTTTCAAATATATCGTCTTCTCTTTTCATACGTTGGTTATAAGCCAGTTACTCTCGATATTTTACCGAATGGGAAGAGAACCAGATTATTGATCAGGTTGATACCAAGATCATACAGTATCAGGGAAGTAGAAATAGTACCTGGAATTAATCCTGCACACAGAATAATTGACCTGGTCAATCAAAATCGTAAATACAATGATCCGGAAAAAATACGGTCTTTCTCATAGCGAAATGGCACAAGAACTAAAACGATCGATCGGAATCGAAAGGCTTGAGGTTTCCGGTGAACGCTTTATCCTGGCAAATAATGACTGTGTCGAGGAAACTAAATTGATTAAAGATAATTCAGTCGGTATGGTTTGTACTTCAATTCCTTTT
>JAUWMO010000214.1 GCA_030613125.1 Bacteroidota bacterium
CCCCCTCTCTACCGGTAGAGAGGGGGATGTCCGACAAAGGAGGACAGGGGGAGAGTCAGAGATATTTCATGATTTTCTGTTTAACTTTTTCTATATTAAAAGCTTCACTAAAATGTCTAATTACTTCTTTCTTCTTTCATAATAGGTCAAATTTAAAAAATTATGAACTAAACTTTTTGTCAACCTATTTCATGAGAGGACATTTCAGTCAGCCGTTTACTACTTTCAATTTCCCTGTTACCAGTTCAGTCACTGCCTGTGTTGCAGGAGGAAATACTTTTCTCAGATCAATCTCACTTTCATTCTCCAATTGCTTCTGAAGGGTTTTCATGAAGATATTTTTTATCTCTGTTGCCAGATTGATCTTGCAAATTCCTCTTTTGATAGCTTCCGTGAGTTCAGCATGAGGAATGCCTGAACCACCATGCAAAACCAATGCAGAATCAGTTACTGCTCTGATTCGGGAAAGCCTCTCCATATCCAGCTTCGGATCTTCCTTATAAAATCCGTGGGCAGATCCGATGGCTACGGCTAAAGCATCGACCCCTGTCTCTTCAACAAATGCCTTTGCTTCTTTCGGTTCGGTAAAACCTCTTTTTTCTGTTGACTGTCCTAATTTCGCCACGTATCCCAGTTCAGCCTCAACACAAGCACCATAATTTGCAGCCAGTTTAACCACTCTCCGGGTGATCTCAACATTTTGCCTGAATGGTTTCTCGCTTGCATCAATCATAACCGAGTTAAAACCGGCATCCATGCATTTTGCAGCCAACTCATATGATCCCCCATGGTCCAGATGTATCCATGCCTCTACGTCATAATATTGAATTGCAGACTTTGCCAGGCTAAATGCAACCGGTAATCCCATATATTGAATAGAGCTTTCGGTAAGTTGTATAATAATTGGACTTTTAATAACTGCTGCCGCCTGTAATATACCATTAAGCGTCTCAAAATTATAAAAATTAGTTGCCAGTAAAGCCGAGGGTTTATTTCGCAGTTCTTTATATTTCTCCTGTAACTTCATGTTTATTCAATATTTCAGTTTGATAAGCCACATGCTCTGGAATAAATACCTGCAACAATCCGAATATAACTATTCACAAGATCCTTAGGATCAACGGTAATAGCGCCATTACATACCTGATAGAATTGGACAGGCATAAACTGACTTAAAAGAGATAAGGGTATTTTATTTTCTTTTAGATTTTTAAATAACTTTTTTCTTGCAAAATCAAGCTCTTTAATTGGCCAGTAATATCTTGATCTATCAGAAAAACTATATTTTCGTTTAAAGAGCTTCTGTTTTTCATCTCCGGCATAATACTTTTTCCAGTATTCAGGCTTGTTATTCATTACTTTCTCTAAGACATCGCTCAGATTGGATAAGTCTTTATATTTTTCTCCCAGAATTTCCTTTTCCATTGCTTCCATTGCAAAAAGAGCTTCTCTATAGGTAAAAGTTAACCACGGTCCGACTTTTAAAATACAGAAATGATCTTCAACAAGAGCTTTTAAATCAGATTCTGTCTGATAGTCTGTAGAATGAGTTTCAAAAACAAGCTTATCATACTCAGTTATTCTTCTGCTAAGATCTTTTGCTTCTTCCCGTTTATATTTAAAAACCTGATCATCTCCAAATTCAACACCAGGTTGTACTACAACTCCAACAACCCGGCTCCAGGCACTCTCAAGACCTTCATCAAAAAAATATTGTTTAGTAACTGAAATAGTCCTGGCTGCATCTCCAGGTCTTGTTACTGCTACAACATCCTCCTCTTCCTGAGCTCCGCCGGGAACAGGAACTTCAGTTCCAATAATGTAAACAGGTTTCTGACTATGACTACAGTATTTTTTCCATGTATCTTCAGCTACTCTACCTAGGGCTGCAGCTCTTGATGCCACCACTTCATCAGCCAGAGGTTTAGATCTATCGCCTTCATCATCAACACAGAACATACTTGTATCAAGATGAATCTTTTGGTAACCGGCCTTAACATATTCCTCAATAAGTACTTCTGAGTTAGCCATTGCCTCTTCAGAAGAAAGGTTCTGCCAGGCATTAGGACCCAGATGGTCTCCTCCAAGCAATATCATTTCCTTTGGGAAATCTACTTTGTCTGCAATAGAATGTACATAACTAACAAAGTCAGCGGGTCTCATCCCCGTATAACCACCAAACTGATCAACCTGATTTGAAGTAGATTCAATTAATATTATTGTACCATCCTCTTTTGCCTGACTTAAACATGCTTCTAATACAGTGGAATTGGCAGAGCATATAGAATAGATTCCTTTTCCTGCGCCCTTTCGATTATCTGCCATTAAATCAAGAAAAATATCTCTTGCATTTTTCATCATATTCTCTTCTCCTTAATAATGGGATTTTTCTTTTTAGACCCTGCTCACTTCTTAAGTCCGAAAATTACGCAGCTATATTTTCATCATTTGAAGGTTTAGAACACAACCAAAGAATCGTAATTCATTATAATTTGATAGTATAAATATCTCTTGATTAAAGAATTAACCGGAATCTGATCAAACGGCAGTCCGTGGGTAAATTTTCACACCTTGTACTACTCTGGAAATTGATCCCTCTATTGACGGAGAATCGGGCGACAAACCCAAATTCAGCGATTTATAAAACCCGAGAATCTGGGCTGGAAGCACATAAAAAACAGATAAATATTCTTCCGGTATACCATTTGTGCCATTTGAAAATTGGATGGCCAGATCCATCTTAAGCTCTTTAGATTTGAAATTATCACCAATTCCAACAAATTTAGTTCCTTTTGAAACTTCGTTGACTGATTTAACCAGATCAACTTCATATTGCCGGACATAGTTATTATTAGAAAACAAATAAAAAATAATTGTTGATTCATCGACCACTGCCCTGGGCCCGTGCCGAAACCCTAAAAATGAATCAAATTTACAAATCACCTTGCCGTCAGTAAGTTCCTGAACTTTTAAATGTGATTCATGTGCTACTCCAAAAAGAGATCCGGATCCTAAGAATACTATTCTTTTAAATTCCATATCCGCCAGCTCCTGGAGTTTCACGAGGTATTTATCTAAAATATTATTCCCGAAATTTCTAAGTTTCTGAATGACTGGCAACTTACTCTCAATATTTTGAATATCTGATATCAGCAATCCTGCCAGTAACATCGAAGTAAAGGAACCGGTCATGGCAAGCGCCTTATCATTAGCTTCCTCGGGTAAAAAAAACACAAAACAATTATCAACACTGGCCCTTTTTGCCAATTTCCCTTCCGGATTACACGTTATATTAAATTCGTAAAGAACATCGCAATGTTTATTTGCCAATTCAACGGCAGCCACACTTTCAGGGCTGTCACCTGAGCGTGCGAAGGAAACCAGCAAAGTTGGTCTTGACCGGATAAAATAATCCTCAGGATGAGAAATTATATTCGTTGTGGCAATTGCCCTGGCAGGAACCCCGAAATTCCTCTGAAACGAACCTTCCAATGCTTCCCCGATAAAAGCCGATGTCCCTGCACCAGTTAAAATCACGTGAAGAGAATCATTTCTGAGAATATTCTTCATACATTTGGCAATTTGATCCTTTTCTTTGATCAATTTCGAATAGGTTTTAATCCATAAATCAGGCTGGCCGCTTATTTCTCTGGCAGTATTGATGCCCTTCCTTGATTTTAGGTCATTAATATTACAGTTAAGATATTTCATCGGCTTAATGTCTCTTTTTGTTTCAATACAAATCTAATAAATTTCATTTACTTTCAAAAGAAATTACATAATTTTTCATTTCTTAATCAATATTTAGATAATTATATTATTTCTTAAGTATAACTCTTTTTATTATAAGCTTCTGAAAGTATTACTTAAACATACATATTAATGACTTTAGTTTATCCCAGGCTCTTATCAAATATTCAGGATCATATTACTAACACCTTTATTCTTCTCTTTCTACAATCATAGTTTAAAAAATTGATAAGGATTCTATATAAATATGAAAAACAACCATTAACAGCTATCTGCCCATTCCTTTTACCGAACCAAAGGTTTTATGTAACTATCAGATAGATTGAAGTCATAGCCATTAGCATTCCAATTATGATAATTGGATTAGGGATCACTGCATAAATCAGAAGGGATAGTATTACGGTAATGATTGGAGCGGCGGCATTGGTCATTGGAGCAACTATTATAACTTTTCCAAACCGGATTGCATAAACAAGCATTAGGGCGCCAATTGCATTTAATACTTGTATCATAGCAGTAAGATATGGACCACTAAAATCCCAATTGATTTCCTGGCTCATATCTGTCATAATATAGGCAACAGGCGCAAGCAGAACTGAACAAAGCATCATATAAAAGAAAATACTTTCGGCCCTCATCCTGTTATTTGCTAATTTCATAAAAAAGGCTTGTGTGCCCCACATAAGAAAAACCATAACAGCAAATACAAACCATAAATAACCGACTATATTATTATCAGGTTTCTGAAAAGACATCAGAACAATGGAAATCAAAGCAAATATGATTCCTGCCCAATGTTTTTTGGAGGCAGTTTCTTTCAAGAATATTACCGAGATAATGACCGTTACTGAAGGAGATAATGAGATGATGGGAAAAACAAGATAAGCCGGTCCATCCATCAGGGCATGGAACAAAATCAATTGTCCCCCGGCTCCCAGGAAACCAATTATGCTGCCATAAAGAATTGATTTCAGGTCATATTCAAGTTTCCATTTAATAATAGCTAATCCAACCACTGCACAGGGTATCATAGTGATTGACCAAATTACATATCCTAATGTGACTGGAAATCCTCCTTTGCCCGGAATCTCAATCAGTGCCCCCCATGTACCCCAAAAAACAGTGGTAATAAGGGCAAATAACAACCAGGGTCGTTTAATCATGTTTAAGTGTGTTTATAAGTGGATTCTGCACAAACCTATAGGTGATTTGTAAATGGTTCATGCAATGATGACTTCAATTCCGCTATTTTCCAACCTCTGTTTGTCTTCTTCAGAAATTCCAGGATCTGTTATTACAACATCTATCCTGGAGATCGGAGCAATATATGCGAATCGTCTTCTTAAAAATTTTCTTGAATCAGTAACGACTATGACTTTCTTGGCAATTTCTATCATGACCTCATTCATATGGGCCTCTTCAACATTTGGAGTAGATAAACCATGAGTAGTATCAAAACCATCCACACCAAGAAACACTTTGTCACAATAAAATTTGTGAAAGCTTTCTTCTGCAAGACCACCAACCAGTGATAAAGATTTCTTTCGTAGAAATCCCCCTGGCATAAATACATCGAATTCATCATTTTCACAAAGGATACTGGCAATGTTTAAAGCGTTAGTGATAATGCTCAAGTCTTTAAACTGATCAAGATTCTTAGCAACCTCCGTTGTGGTAGTTCCCGAATCCAGAATAATGGTATCACCATCTTCAATGTACTTTACAGCAGCTTTTCCAATCCTTTGCTTTTCCTTAAAGTACTCTTTTTGTTTATCGGAGAAAGGAGAATCTACCCCAATATGATAAAGTTTCACTTTGATAGTCAGGTTCTACCGGGACCAGCAGTTTTTTTACTCTTGTTTTTTCTCCCGTTGTTTTAAGGTCGTTATACAAATGACCATCAAGCAGCACAGCAGTATCGTCAATGTATTTGTGGCCATAACAAACCTTGTCATTCTCATCTGTAAAACGTATTATGTGCATTAACAATATCCTTTCGTGTTCCTGAAAAACCATCTATTGTATCTATACATACCTTCAATTTGCCTCTCCCCTGATATCAGTTATATAATCATCTGTTTTCTGGTTGCTTTTGAATTTGCCTCTCCATTTCTTTCTCAATTCTTCAATTGGATTTGCTACCAGAAGATATCTACTGCCCTTCCTGGTAATCTCGACTTCGCTGCCAGGCACAATTCCAAGCTTATTTCTAACTTCAATAAGCACTTTCATCATTGCTTAGACTTTCTTCAACAAATTGTTTTAGCGCCAGACGTGCAATATCTGATTTTTTTAGGCCCATCTTTTCTGCAAGAATTTCAATTTTTTCACCATATTC
>JAUWMO010000019.1 GCA_030613125.1 Bacteroidota bacterium
CAATATCTGATCTTCATGTTTTCAGCAAGTATGCCAATAAATGGATTAAAAAGAGATGGAATTCGCTGTATCACAGATAAAGATCCGGCAAGTGACAAATTTATACCCAGTTTTTCGATGAATAATGGCAAAATGGGAGCAAGGAAAGATGAATATACATCATGGGTAAGATGAGCCAGACTAATTGAGATTACATCACCTGTTTGAAACCTCCTTTTCTTTTCTTTCAAATATTCTTTTATCATTTTTTTACAGAGGGGCGTTAAAGTTCAGCAATCAAACTTTTCATGATCAGAGTCATTTTTTCTTCAGCTCTCATGGCGACTTCCTGTACTGATTCATGGGTTATGGTTTCTATTTTTCCGGGCACACCCAAATCTGTGATTATTGAAATAGCAAAGCAGGGTATACCCATTTGGTGTGCAACAATTGTTTCGGGTACCGTTGACATACCAACAGTATCTGAACCTATGATCCTGAAATAATTATACTCAGCAGGTGTTTCATAAGTTGGTCCGGTTGTTGCCGTATAAACACCTTTATGAATTTTAATTGAATTTTTGGCAGCAATATTCTCTGCTTTATTTATTAATTCTTTTGAATAGGTATTACCCATATCAGGAAACCTGATCCCGAATTCAGGGTAATATTTTCCAATCAAAGGATTAGGCAGTAAATTTATATGGTCTTCAAGGATCATAAGATCTCCTGTTTCATAATCCGGATTCACACCACCACTTGCATTAGATAATAACAGATACTTTATCCCCATAAATTTCAACACCCTTACAGGGAAGACGATATCTTCCATTTTATAACCTTCATAATAATGAAATCTTCCCTGCATGGCGACAATTTTTTTGCTTCCAAGCGTTCCGAAGATAAGCTTTCCATGATGCCCGTCAACCGTTGAAACGGGAAACTCCGGAATATTTTCATAATCTAATTCTGATTGAATATCAATCTCTTTTACCAATCCTCCAAGACCAGTTCCCAAAACAATTCCAACTTCAGGAATGAAATTAGTTTTTCTCAGCAGATAAGATGTTGTGCCTTTTATTTTTCGTAACATAGTTTATAATGTGATTTCTGAATAATTCGTCTTTGTTATCAAAAAATACAACCTTGATTGGAATATAATACCAGAATTTTTTTTCGGGTTGAAGACTGTTTTGATATTCCAGTAATCGCATTGTGTCTTTTTCTGTAGTTATAATAATTTTTTTCTCATTTTCGATTTTTTCAAAAGTTTTCTTTATTGTATTAAAATCTTTTTTGCTGAAGAAATGATGATCCGGGAATTTTAGTTCCATAATCCTTGGAGATAAACTTCGGATATATTTTCTAAGAGGACGAGAATTTGCAATTCCGGTTACAATCAGGATATCAAATTTGTCTTTTTTAAATGTTTCATTAGATATATTATCCGAATTGGTTTTAAAAACTGGTTTAATCTCATCATAATTAATACGTGTAAAAAATAGTTTTTGATAGGCAAATAGTTTTAAGTCTTTAAGTATCAACCGCTGATCAATAGTCTTCATATTATCAGGGCATTTCGTTACAACAATTATGTGTGCACGTTTTATTTCAGCCGGATTATCCCTTAAACGACCAAAAGGAAGATAATGATCAGTTGATATTTGCCGGTTATAATCAATTAAAAGAATTGATAAACCTGGCTTAACATATCTGTGTTGAAAAGCATCATCAAGCAGGATAATATCCAGTCCGGCATACTCAGTCAGCAGTTTGCGGATTCCGTGAATCCTTTGTTTATCAACAACTACTATGGATTCAGGAAATTTCTTTTTAATTTGAAGAGGTTCATCACCAACCTCAGCTACAGAAGAGTGCTTCTTAACAAAAATAAAATCATTAGTTTTTCGTTTATAACCCCTGCTAAGAATAGCTACTTTAAATTCATTTTTTAAAAATGAAACTAAAAATTCCACAAATGGTGTTTTTCCTGTACCGCCAACTGTGATATTTCCAATCGAAATAACTGGAATATCGAACTCAACTGACCTGATTATGCTATAATCAAATAATTTATTTCTGATTCCTGTTATCAGGCCATAAATTATTGCCAAAGGCCAGAGTAAGTAATTAATAATGTTATTACCTGGTCTTGGTGCCATAACATTTTCAATTTAATAACTAATAAATTTCATAGCTAAATGGAAGATGCATTTGTATTTTATGTGAGTTAATTACCTCTTTTAGATCTTCGATGTACTTATAGTAATTACCTAATTCTTTCCTAAGGTAAATAGTACGGAGTTCTCCGGTAAGGTTCTTTAATAGTTTTTCAAGAGGATCTTCCAGTTTTGGATAAACAACTATTCTAAAACGTTCTAGATTAGCCTTTTCTGCTGCAATGTCAATTGCTGTTTTCAAGCCACCAAACAAATCAACCAGACCTACTTCTTTAGCATTAATTCCACTCCAAACTCTTCCCTGTCCTATTTTATCTACTTCATGAGCAGGCATATTCCTTCCTTCACTTACGTGTAAAATAAAAGTCTCGTATGTTTTCTCAACACTGGATTGAAGATATTCCCTTTCAGCAATCCTAAGGGGTCTGTATATTGATCCAAAGTCAGAGTATTCATTTGTTTTGGCCACGTCAAATGTTAATCCGAGTTTGTCATTAAAAAGTTTTTCTGCATTGGGAATAGTACCGAAAACCCCAATAGAACCTGTTAGTGTGGTAGGATGGCTGATAAGTGTATCTGCTGCTGCAAGAATATAATAACCTCCTGATGCCGCCAGATTTCCCATGGATCCAATTACAGGTTTTTCTTTCTGTGCCAGGTACACTTCACGCCAGATCTGTTCTGATACCAGTGCGCTTCCACCGGGGGAGTTAACTCTGAGTACGATAGCTTTTACGGATGTGTCTTTGCGTACTGTTCTAATTGCCTTTACAAATCGTCTTCCTCCTATGCTGGATTCAGATCCCTCTCCCATTCCTATAACTCCGGTTGCATATATAACAGCAATCTTATCCCTGACAAGACCTTTTTTCCCAGACCGTTTTTTTGGTACTTTGGAGTATTTGGTCATACTTATAAGCCTTATTCTTTTTTTATCTTCAAGTTTTGATTTTACCCGCAATGTGTCAATAACTTCATCCTGGTACATTAAACCGTCTATAAGTCCTGAATTTAAAGCGTTTTCAGGTTGTTGTATTACAAGTTCATCAGCAATCCGGTTTAGTTCATCTACTGAAATATTTCTGGCTTCAGATATCTGGGTTAACATCTGATTCCAGATGGAACCGATATATGCCATTATTTGTTCACGGCTTTCTTCACTCATGTTTTTTCTGAAGAAAGGTTCTACAGCACTTTTAAATTTACCATGCCTGATTATCTGCATTTCAATACCGAGTTTATCAAGGGCACCTTTGTAATACATAATTTCTGCCCTTAATCCGAAAAATTCAAAGATTGCTACAGGATTAATGTATATTTTATCAGCAATAGTTGAAAGGTAATATGATGACTGAGGTAAAACATCATTGGCAAAAGCTATAATGAACTTCCCTGACGATTTGAAATCTTCCAAAGCGTCACGGATTTCCTCCATAGTGGCAATACCAGGTGTTAAAATTCCGAATTCAAGAAAGATACCAGTAATTTTAGGATCTATTTTTGCCTTTTCAAGATTTTCCAATATATCATTTAATCCTATTCGATGTGTAATGCTAAATGAAAAAAAATTAAAATCCACTGGATTTTGTGGAGTACGGTCAGGAATAGCCCGATCAATTTTTAAATGTAAAATTGAATTAGAGTTAATGCTTACCGGCTTATCAGACGAAGATATCAAAATGCCAAGAATGCCAAACATTATTATTGATAACAGGAATGTAGAAATAATAACCCCTGTAATTGTTGCCAGAGTGTACTTAAGAAAGTTTTTCATTTGATTGAATATAAATTATTAATGAAATACAAAGTTAGAAGCTTATCCAGAAAATAAAAATCCTATAAAGAAGATCAGTTTTTTTTGATAATTCGATTGGAATCATTCATTTTGTAAAATAAATAATTGACCTGATTAATATATGGTTATTCTTCTCTTAGGCAGCAACCTGGGTGATAGGCTTTCAAATCTTAATGAGGCATATAATAAGATATCAGAAAGTACACGAGAAATCCTGATTTCTTCTTCGATATACGAAACTGAACCATGGGGGTTCCAACATAAAAACCTTTTCTTGAACCAGGTTCTGGTTGTAAATACTGATTTATCTCCTGAATCTTTATTACATTTATTATTCAATATTGAAAAAGAATTAGGGAGAAAAAGGAGGCAAAAAAGTTTTCAGGCACGTATTATTGATATTGATATTTTATTTTATGATGATTTGATCATTTCTACGAATGAACTTGAAATCCCTCATCCTAAATTGCATGAAAGGCGATTTGTTTTAGAACCACTGAATGAAATATTACCATATCTCATCCATCCTGTTTTATTAAAATCTGTAGCCAGACTTCTTAAGGAAAGTAAAGATCCTCTTTTAGTCCGGAAATTTTTAGAAAAAAAGTTATAAAGGTGATTAAACCTTCGATAAAAAAAACGGTTTAAGAAATCTGAACAAAAAAGGTACATTTCTGTTTTCAATAACGGGGAAGCCACAGGTCTGAGCTCTAAATTCCTTAAACAATTCTTCAGTTTTCAACTTTCTTTTAGTAATTGCTGATAATATGGAAAAACCTGACTTTTGCCTTATATCCTGGGGCTCAAATATGAGAGTCAGGTCTGTTCCGGCATGTTCTAATATAAATTGGTGGATCATCCAGATAAAGGGAAGGTAATTTTCTTCATCATGATATGTTAATGTGATTAATAAGGTTGTTTTTTTATGGAAACTGAAAAAAATTCCACTGGCAATCAGGTTATTGTACTTTGAATACACACCATATATTTTGCATATTCTGTATTGAATACCTTTAGCAAGAATTCTACGTAGGGAATTTTTATTAATTGGTAAAGTAGCTTTGTGGGAATTCCAGAACTGAAGAAAATCATTTGGTGTTAGATTTTTCATTACAGTGAATTCCTTTTCTTCACATTCATTGACAAAATTACGTAGAGTTTTGGAATACTTCGAGATAAGCTTTTTAGAAGTGAAAATCAGATCTAGTTCATATGTAAACTTTGTAGCCAATTTCCATTTTGAGCTTTCAATAAAATTGAACTTATTGAGATGCAAATGAATAAATTTGTATTCTTCGGGGATGGATGAAAGATAATTAATTACTAATTCCGGGTTTATCTTTCTTTTAGAGAATATACCAAGCTGTTTAGTAAGAAAATGTTGAGTAAGAAACGGAATACCATATCTTTCCCCCACAGGAAGCACCATGGCTGATTCATAATCACCTTCTACAAGGATTTCCCATTTTTCATAAACCGAATCAAGATACCATGACCAGGCGTAAAAGTTTCCATTTATTGATTCATTGATGAAGTGATCCCATTTTATGGTATCTATCTGGTTATATTTCAGATATTTTATTTCTATGGTTTATAACTTAGTTAAATAATTTACAAAATGTTATTTAGGCTATATTGAATATTAAAGAATCCCTTCATCTGCAAAACTGAAATAATTTTGATCACTAATAATTATATGGTCAAGAACCTGAAGATCATGAAATTTAGCAGCATCTTTAATCTTTTTTGTGATTTGAATGTCGGATTCACTGGGCTGTAAATTTCCGGAGGGGTGATTATGACTAATAATAAGAGAAGACGCAAGTTTTTCAATTGCATGTTTTAGAATGATGCGAACATCAATCACTGTACCTGAAACACCACCCTGACTGATCTTTTTCTGGTCGATCACCCTATTAGATCTGTTGAGGTACAATACCCAGAACTCTTCGTAGGACAAATCTTCAACATAAGGCTGGACAAAATCAAAAGCATCCTTGCTATTTGTTATTTTCTGCTTTTCCTTTGATTCAGATAATTTCCTTCTGCGGCCGAGTTCCAGGGCAGCAATTAAAGTAATAGCTTTTGTCTCACCAATACCCCTTACTTTTTCCAAATTCTTTATCGATAATTTCCCCAACTCATTCAGGTTGTTTTGTGCAAGTCTTAGTACCTTTTTAGCCACCTCAACGGCTGATTCGTTTTTTTGTCCTGAACCTATTATAATGGCAAGTAACTCAGCGTCAGTAAGACTTTTCAAACCCATTGAAAGCAGTTTTTCCCGGGGTCTGTCCTCCATGGCCCAATTTTTAATAGGGAGATTTTTGTATTCCTCCATTGCAAATTGTACTTAAACTTACAAAATGGATAAATTTAAGAATTATTTTGTGAGAAGGGAAATTAGTTTTACTCTTTAGTCAGTTAGACGCTAACAGGTATGAAAAAAACCATTCCTCCGGTTGGTGGAAAGGCTTTCCCTAATAGATATAAATATATTATAGTTGATTAATGTGCTTCGATAATTTTGATTTAAGATTGCTGGCTTTATTCTCATGAATGATATTCTTTTTTGCAAGTTTGTCAATTAAAGAAGTGACTTTAGGCAGAAAATCTTCGGCAGTTTTCTTATCTTCCATATTACGCAATTTCTTTATTGCATTTCTTGTGGTTTTAGCATAATACTTATTACGCAATCTTTTTTTATCACTTTGCTTTATCCTTTTGATAGATGATTGATGATTTGCCATTCTTCAAGTTGTTATTTCAAAATTATGATTTTGTAGTCCGTAGGGGAATCGAACCCCTGTTACCAGGATGAAAACCTGGCGTCCTAACCCCTAGACGAACGGACCATACTGAACTTTTAAAGTTCGGACTGCAAAGGTAAAATATTTTTTTTCCTACCAAACAAAAAATCAGTCGTTTTTTGAAAAATGCTTACAAATCATTTAGTTATGATTTGTTTACAGAAAAAAAAGTAAACTTATTGCCATCACAGCCATTCCTCCAACTAATCCGTATATAGATAAATGATGTTCACCGTATTTTTGTGCTGTAGGAAGTAACTCGTCAAGTGAAATGAAAACCATAATTCCAGCAACGGCGGCAAACAAAATACCAAAAACTAATTCTGACATAAAAGGCATCAGAATCAAATATCCAATAAGTGCACCCACTGGCTCAGCAATACCCGATAAAAACGACAAGAGAAATGCCTTTTTTTTATCACCTGTTGCATAATAAACGGGAACCGAAACTGCTATTCCTTCAGGTATATTGTGGATGGCAATAGCAACAGCGATTGCAATACCCAGACTTGGATCATTTAATGCGGCGGTGAATGTGGCCAATCCCTCAGGAAAATTATGAATGGCAATTGCCAGGGCTGTAAAAAGTCCCATTCTCATTAGTTTCTGGTTTTTATCCTGAGGTGTATTCATTTCTTCAACATCACGTAATTCATGAGGGTTTTCAATTGATGGTATGAATTTATCAATTATACCAATCAATAAAATCCCACCAAAAAATGATGCTACAGTTACCATCCAGCCTTCAGTATGTCCTAAGAAGGTTACCAGAGAGTCGCTTGCTTTTTGTATTATCTCAACAAATGAAACATAAATCATTACACCGGCTGAAAATCCTAGCGAAACAGATAGGAATTTTGTATTTGTTCGTTTTGCAAAAAAGGCAATAGCACTGCCAATACCGGTGGATAATCCGGCAAAAAGGGTCAGACCAAAAGCTAATATTACTGAATCGAATTCCATAAGTAGGGAATTTGTGATATTCTATTGCAAGATAAATATTTAAAGCAGTAAAATTAGTAGCTAAAAAATAAAATATTTTAAATAGTGTTTGTATATTTAATATGCATAAGATTTATTTCAAACTGAATATTTACATATTTTTTTACCTTAGTAACATATACTGAAATGTATTAATTAGAATGACCGGTATGAATAAAACAAAATTTTTTTCAATCCACATATCAAATTTCAAGCTCGACGGTGGTGCTATGTTTGGTGTTGTACCAAAAATTCTTTGGCAGAAACATTATCCTTCAGATGAAAATAATTTATGTAATTGGGCATTGCGATCATTGTTGGTTGATAATGGCAAACAATGTATATTAATAGACAATGGATGTGGTGATAAACAAGACGAAAAATTTTTCAGCTACTTACATCTTAATGGAGGTGAAGGTCTTATGGGCGGTTTAAAGAAATATGGATATAGACCTGAGAACATAACAGATATGGTATTAACACATTTACATTTCGACCATTGCGGTGGAGGTGTTCGGTTTAGTCCTGACAGAACACGGTTTGAATTGGTTTTCCCAAATGCTTCCTATTGGGTAAGCCGGGAGCAATGGGAGTGTGCTATAGCCCCTAATAAACAGGAAAAAGCATCTTTCCTGGAAGAGAATTTGATTCCAATGATGGACAGTGGCAGGTTAAAGTTTATTGATAATAATGCGGAACTATTCCCGGGTTTTTCTGTAAAGATCTTTAACGGACATACGGTCGGACAAGTTATCCCCTTTGTTGAATACCGGGATAGGACTATCGTTTTTATGGCTGACCTAATGCCTTCAACTGCACATATTCCTATAGTATATAACATGGCCTATGATACAAAACCACTGGTCACCCTGGAAGAAAAGGAAGAATTCCTGAAGGAAGCCTTAAAAAATGATTATATATTGTTTTTCGAACATGATCTGTATCACGAATGTTGTACCTTAAAAGAAACTCCTAAAGGGATCAGGGCAGACAAAACATTTACTATTCAGGAATATTTTGGAGAACCAAATTAGTTTGATAATGAGACTAATAACAGCATATATCACTCGTTAGAAGAATTTCCAGATGAAGATTAAATTCTGGTAACAATACAGGAATAAAATGACAGAAAAAACTGCATCGGTACAAACAAGAATGGTTAGCTTTACAACTCGTTTTACGATGAGGATAGTTGTCAATATTCTGATAAAGAATTGAACAAAGAAAAATATAAAAAGAGGTATTCCATTCTCATTCCATTTTCTGGCTTCAGGGAAATCACCTCTGATAATTTCAGAAAAACTTCGTGATAGACCGCTGGCAGGAGATTTTTTTCCAGTAAAAACCTCGTAATAAGATGGGATTGGATGGTTATCTTTTTGGGCTGAAAAGATTCCTGAGTACAGGAAAATCAGTAAAATTACTCCAATGAAGCATAGATTCAAGACAATATAAGGATGAAACCTGATTTTTGTCAATAATTTTAAGCCCTTATCAATTTTTTATCTTAGTTGTGTTCTGTATGATAGTATCAGGTTCCTGCAAGTCACTTTCAGGTATATCTTCATCTCCTTTTTCAAGAGCGTCGAGAGTCTCTTCTAAGTCCTTAGTTTCAGTATCTTCGAATACATCATCCAAACTATCATCAATATTATCATGAATCTCTATCTTGATATCATTAATGACTTCTTCAATTACTTCCTTAAAATCCGGATTCTTTCTTAGTTCATCCAGTATGGCTCCTCCGGCTGAAAAAAAGATCAGCCAGGCTGAGGCAAGCATAGTTCCTATTATTGAGATTACCAATGCGGTTATTATCAGGCCTTTTGCTCCGTTAGCACTGGTTGCCTGTGAGAGGCCTACAATGGCAAGTACAATGGCAATCACACCCGGAATAAGTGCAAAAAGGCCAACGCATGGTATGAAAGCAATAAGAAGTGCAAGGATTCCAAGAATTAATGCAGCAATTCCAAAACCTTGTCCTGCAGTTGATTTGGGTTGTTCTTCCATGATATCAAATTTATTTTTAGGATATGAATTGCCCAAAGTTATGAAATCTCAATTAAGAATAAAAAAAAATAATTGAAATCATTGGCTTATGATTTTCAACATATGATTGGATTTAACGTTTAGCTAATACCTGCATAAGATCTAACAAACGTTTTATTCATTTATACTATGAAGTAATAATTCAAGGATTTTGCATGCTGCCACTGCTATAGAGGTTCCGGGTCCGAAAACAGCCACAACTCCTGCACGGTATAGGAATTCATAATCCTGGGCCGGAATCACGCCGCCTGCCACTACCATAATGTCTTCCCTGCCAAGTTTTTTTAATTCTGCAATAACCTGTGGGACCAGCGTCTTATGCCCCCCGGCAAGGCTGGAAATTCCAAGGACATGTACATCATTTTCCGCTGCCTGCCGGGCTGCCTCTCCAGGAGTTTGAAATAACGGACCGATATCAACATCGAATCCAATATCGGCATATCCGGTTGATACTACCTTTGCCCCTCTGTCGTGTCCATCCTGTCCCATTTTTGCTACCATGATCCTGGGCTGACGTCCTTCCAGTCCGGCAAATTTTCGGGTTAGGTTCCTTGCATGTTCAAAATTTGGATCCTTGCCGGTTTCAGTCGAATAAATGCCTGTAACAGATCGTATTACTGCCTTATACCTTCCTGCTATTTTTTCAATTGCCAATGATATTTCACCAAGTGTAGCTCTTTTTTTTGCTGCTTCAATAGAAAGTTCCAGAAGATTTCCTGTTCCGGTTTCAGAAGCTATTGTTAATGCCTCTAAAGCTTTGCGGACTTCTTCAGGGTTCCTGTCCGCTTTTAACTTTTTTAATCTTTTTATTTGAGTCTCTCTGACAGCTGTATTGTTAATTTCAAGAATATCTATTGGTTCTTCTTCCCTGAGTTGAAATTTATTCACGCCAACAATTGTATCTTTTCCCGAGTCAATTCGTGCCTGCTTTCTGGCAGCTGCTTCTTCAATTCTCATTTTTGGAATTCCGGTCTCAATAGCTTTTGCCATTCCACCAAGTTCTTCTATCTCCTGTATCAATTCCCAGGCCTTATGCACAAGTTCGTGTGTTAAGGTCTCAACATAATATGAACCTGCCCATGGATCTATTGACCGGGTGATTTGAGTTTCTTCCTGAAGGTATATTTGGGTATTTCTGGCAATTCTTGCTGAAAAGTCAGTTGGCAAGGCAATAGCCTCATCGAGTGCATTTGTATGCAGGGATTGAGTGTGTCCAAGAATCGAAGCTAAAGCCTCAATACAGGTCCGGGCCACGTTGTTAAACGGATCCTGTTCAGTAAGACTCCATCCAGATGTTTGACAATGAGTTCTTAAAGCCAGTGATTTAGGATTTTCAGGATTAAATTGTTTTACCAATTTTGCCCATAACAGACGGGCTGCCCTTAACTTGGCTATTTCCATGAAATGGTTCATGCCAATGCCAAAGAAAAATGATATTCTTGGGGCGAAGGCATCAATATCCAGTCCGGCTTTAATACCTGTTCGCAGGTATTCAAGTCCGTCTGCTAATGTGTAAGCAAGTTCAATATCAGCAGTTGCCCCAGCCTCCTGAATATGATATCCCGAAACACTTATTGAGTTGAAACGGGGCATGTTTTTCGAAGTATATTTAAAAATATCAGCAATTATCTGCATCGACATTTCAGGTGGGTATATATAAGTGTTACGCACCATAAATTCTTTTAAAATGTCATTTTGAATTGTTCCGCTCAACTGATTTGGATCAACTCCCTGTTCTATTGCAGTGACAATATAAAAGGCCATTATAGGAAGGACAGCACCATTCATGGTCATCGAAACCGACATATCATTAAGCGGGATCTGATCGAAAAGAATTTTCATGTCAAGAACTGAGTCAATTGCAACGCCGGCTTTACCTATATCTCCAACCACTCTTTCATGATCTGAATCATATCCCCGGTGAGTAGCAAGATCAAATGCTACAGAAAGTCCTTTCTGCCCTGATGCGAGGTTTCGTCGGTAAAAAGCATTTGATTCCTCAGCTGTTGAGAAACCTGCATATTGGCGGATCGTCCATGGCCGGGTAACATACATACTTGAATATGGTCCCCTTAAAAATGGAGGCAACCCGGCAGCATAATCCAGGTGTTCAAGATGTTCAAGGTCAGATCTTGAGAAAACACGCTTAAGATTTATTTGTTCAGGTGTTCTCCATTCATTCATGATATCCGGTTTGGATTCCTCATCTAAAAAGTGATAAGAATTCTTTATTAAGTCTCTGAAGTTTATTTTGCTAAAATTAGGCCTCATCTAAGCTAGGTTTGACATATTTAACTCTGTTAATTTTCTTATTCGATACCCAGATCTTTCTGTATTTTCCGGTGAGTTTCAAGGACATTGGATTTCAGATGGATAAAATGCTTAACTCCAAGTTTTTGTAATTGAGTAAGCATGTCTGCAGGATAGCCAGAAACAATGAATAATGATTTTATATTTAAGTTTCCGGCAACCTGCGAAATAAATTCAAAGTACTCCCCATCTGAACTACAAAATACTATTATTTCAGGTTTTCGTTCTTTGCATGCATTAATTCCTTCTTCAATAGATTTAATTCCGTTAAGATCTATTACCTGAAACCCTCCGGTGCCCATAAAATTGGTTGCAAAAATAGTTCTGGCACTTGCTTTGGCAGGATCTCCAAATGGAAATAGTACAGCTACAGGTTTTTTTGTCTCCGGTCTTTCTGTTTTCTGTCTTAATGTCTCAAAATCTTCTGCTCCTCTTGAATGAAATATCTGAGAATCAAACAACTGATTTTTACTATATTCTACAGGAGATTCTTTTTCAAAGATTGATTCATTAACTTGCTCTTTCAGATCAGGATAGTGGTTAGTTCCTACCAAAATTTCTTTTCTGTATGCAATATTATTTTTTCTTTTTGCCTGAGAGGAAGCGACCTGCTTCATGATAAATCCATTTCTAAATGCCGCTACAAATCCTCCAAGGCTTTCAACTTCCTTAAAAATATTCCATGCCTGGTTTGCAACCGAATCGGTCAGATTTTCAATATAGTAAGATCCTGCAGCAGGATCAACAATTTTGTTAAAATAGGCTTCCTCCTTTAAAATAACCTGCGTATTTCGTGCTATTCTTTCGGAGAATGCACCCGGCTGCTTTAATATTTTGTTGAAAGGGAAAAAACTAATTGAATCAGCTCCTCCAATAGCTGCCGACATAACTTCCGTAGTATAACGCAGCATATTTACATAAGGATCATATTTTGTTTTATTCCATAGTGAGGGTTTGGAATGAATATAAATTAAACCGGTATTTTTAATGCCTGGCTCAAAGGCTTTTACAATTGAAGACCAAAGTAATCGTGTTGCCCTGATCTTGGCAATTTCCATAAAATAATTTGATCCGATACTCATTGTCAACTGCATTCGTTCAGCCACCACGGAAGGTTCGATGCCCTGAGATGCAAGTTTTGCAAGATATTCGGCTCCCATTGCCAGAGTGAAACCCAATTCCTGTACTATGGAAGCGCCGGCATTGCCGAAAATGTTGCCATGAAGAGTCAATAAATTAAACTTAGGAATATGCTTTTCTCCATATTGTATCAATTTACCTGCCACTTCAAGATCTGCTTTTTCTGTGGAATAAAATTTCCCATAAAGGATCAAATGACCAAGAGGATCAAACTCTAAAGCCCCTTTTATTTCAAGTGGATTAATAGTTTTGTTATCAAATGCATTAACCACATGTTTTATGAGATTCAGAACATTTTCTCCGGTGGAAAAGTTTAATCTGATCTTTTTTGCATTGATACCATTAATAAGAGCCTCCAATTTTTTTGGAGAAAAAGTTTTTCCAGGAGGGAATTCAAATCCTGCTTCAGTAATTCCAGAATAAATAGCTTCGTGTAATTTATTATTTGTAGGTGAACAGTCTTTTACAACAAAATCCTGGCGAATATTCCAGTCATTATTTACTGTTTTAACACCCCTGAGGAAAGGGAACTTACCTGGTTGGGTTTCCAGATTACCAAGTTTATCCAGATCAGCTTTTGTGTAAAACGGAGCTACCTTAATCCCTTCGATAGTTTCCCAACAGAGTTTGCCAATATCTTTTACTTTAAGGTCAATAGTGATTTTATCTTTCCATTCACCTGGAGTAACAGTTGGAAAGTTTGAAAACAATTTTGGTTCGTTTTGATTATCAGTCATAAATCAAAGTATTAAGGATTGTAAAGGTAAGGGATTTTGTGTTATTGCGAATTATGATTTTTATCATTCCTATGGCATTCCGGATTTGATTGCATATCTTCATGACTATAAACTATTACAAATTATATTTACAAATTGGAATACAATCCTGTTCAAACATGGTCAACCAAACATTGATTGGAGTTCACAGAATTTGATAGCTACCATTATTTTATTATTTAAGTGTTTAAAAAGATAATTCCATACTCATTTTTATTAGTATTCATTTCTTCTTTTTCTTTTGTCTATTCACAGAAATCGGTCAGGGCTTTTAAAGTACAAACCCCTCCTGTAATTGATGGATTTGTCCAGGAAGAGGCCTGGCAAGTTGCTGATTCAGCTACAGATTTTGTACAAATGGAGCCAACTAAAGGTGCATCTGCAAGTGAGAAGACTGTTGTTTATATCACTTACGATAATGAGAAGATTTATTTCGGAATTAAATGTTATGCCCGTGATCCTTCCAGTATAATCGGTAAAGTTCAAGCCAGGGATGTCCTTTCAAAAAATGATGATCTGATTTTTGTACAATTAGATACTTATCGAGATAACCGAAGCGCCTTTGGTTTTTTTGTGAATCCTCTTGGTGTACAAATCGATATGAAAATAGTTGATGATGGCAGGAATCTTGATTTAAACTGGGATGCCGAATGGGAATCTGCTGCAGTAAGGACTTCTGATGGTTGGTTAGTAGAAATTGCTGTTCCTTTTCAATCAATTACTTACAATAGGAAAATATCAGAATGGGGAGTTAATTTTGGAAGGGTAATACGCTCAAACTTTGAAACATCTGCCTGGTCAGGGGAGTTGAATGATGACTTTCGGGTTTCCCAGGGAGGACTTTTAACAGGACTTACTCTTCCAGGGAAGAAAAAAATAGTTGAACTTACACCTTATGTAACACTTCGATACGAAGACAGCGATGAAACCAATGTTCATGGTAAGGTAGTTCCGCAGGCAGGCCTGGATGCTCATTTAAATATATCATCAAATGTGGTTTCTCATCTTACATATAACCCGGACTTTGCTACAGTGGAAGGTGATCAGGAACAGATTAATATGACTCGTTGGGAGTTGCGTTTCCCTGAGAAGCGTTTGTTTTTTCTGGAAGGAAATGAACTGTTTAAAACTCGCATAAAAACCTTTTATTCAAGACGAATTGGTGATATTAAATTTGGCGGTAAGATTAATGGAAAGATTAAAGATTTTAGTATTTATGCAATGAATTCCCAAACTAAACCCGACTCAATTGTTGAATCAGATACGACCATACAAATTCCTACAGCCAATTATACAACTGTAAGAGTAAAAAAAGATATCTTAAAATCTTCGACCATTGGTTTTACTTATGTTGATAAAAAATGGGAGGGGAACTATACATCGTCTGCCAGTCTTGATTTTATTTTAAACCTTGGAAAAACCTGGAAGATAAGTGGACAATGGGTTACAAGCTTCCCGGGCGATATGTTGCCTTCAAGTGCATATTTTCTGCGAGTTGCAAGAGAGAGCAATATTTACCATTATCATATCCGATATTCTTATACAGGTAAGAATTTTAAGGAAAATGTTAACCAGACTGGATTTATCAAAGATGATGACATGAAAGAGTTTGATGGTGACATTACCTACCGGTGGTGGTTTGAGGGATGGTTAAAATACATAAACGTTGGCACATATAACAATGTATTCTGGAGCACTGAAAATATTTTAAGAAGCTGGTATCTTACTCAAAAAATAAGAATGTATATGAATAACCGTTTTAGTGTGGATTTGTTCTATAATAATGAATTTAAATTATATGAGAAGGAATATTACAATCATAAATTCGGTGGTGAATTAGGATACAATACTGATGAATGGGCTTCAGCCAGTCTAGGTTATTCGGCAGGAGTAAATTATGACAGGAATTTTGATCTGATCCAGGCAGAGGCAAGGGTAAAGCTCTTTAAGAAACTTTCGCTTGAATATTCATTTTACCGTCTATTTTATACTCCTGATCCGGAAAACAGTTCAACATATATTAACATTCTTTCAGCCGATTATTATTTTACCAGGGATTTGTGGATCAGGGTATTTGTTCAGAATAATACAAAGAATAATACGATTTATTTCTATGGGATGTTTGGCTGGCGATTTCAGCCACCTTTTGGCGCTTTATACTTTATCTATAACAGTGACAACTTTGAGGATCATGTGTTGGGTACACGCAGCAACAATGAAATTGTTTTCCTGAAATTTTCTTACAGGATCGGGTTTTAGATATTAAAAGAAATAAGCTATACCCAGTGTAACATGAAAAGCTGTTACCGGCAACTCGATAGTTTCTGTTACCAGCTGATCATCATCTTTTCGGCGATCCAGGTCGATTTTAGCCTTCGTGCTGAAGTAATCTGCATTCAGGCGAACTCCATATGAGTCATTAGGCTGGTACAAAATACCTCCTCCTACTAAATAGCCGAACTTAACACTTTGGCCGGTGGCATTACCATAAATTTCAGTATTTTGATAAGTAATATATATTTCTCTTTTAGGTGGGCGAATGTAACTCATACCTCCCCGGGCTTTGATCTCAATACTGAATTTTAATATTGGGAACGACAAAACAGGTCCGGCCATGAGATTTACGTAATTCCATTGGTCTGTTGAGAATTGTACTGTGGCATCGTCTGGTATAATTACATCAGGATATAGATCTTTGAGATATTCAATCCAGTCATTTTCAAGCGTTTCTTCATCGGTTGCATTCATCCCATAATTAGCAATACCGGTTATACCAAAATATGGAATAAAGAAGTAATTCCCATCAAAACTTAATGTAAAACTTGGCCCAGCATATCCTGTTGTATTGATTTGGTCTTCACCAGAATAGGTGCCGACAGGAATGGAAGTCCCCATTGAAAGACTGATATAACTATTCTGGGCTGAAATAAGGTTCGCTAACAGAACAAATAAAATAATAACATAAATTCTTTTCATTTGGATGTTGTTTATGCAATATTCTTTTCATCAAAAATAGGAAAAATGTATTACTAATAAGGATTGATCATCTTAGACGGATCAACCCATTCATCGAACTGTTCTTCTGTAACCAGCCCCAGTTCAAGAGCAGCTTCCTTAAGTGTAACTCCTTCAGCATGGGCCTTTTTGGCGATTTTAGCAGAATTCTCATAACCAATATGGGTATTTAGTGCGGTAACCAGCATCAATGATTCTTCGAGGTTGCGCTTGATATTTTCAAGGTGTGGTTCAATCCCTATTACACAATTATCAGTAAAAGACACACAGGCATCTCCCATGAGTCTTGCAGATTCAAGCAAATTTGAGATCATTACCGGTTTAAATACATTGAGCTGGTAATGTCCCTGCATTCCCCCTATTGAGATGGATATATCATTCCCTATAACCTGGGCGCAAACCATGCTAAGAGCTTCATTTTGGGTTGGATTTACTTTACCGGGCATTATTGAAGATCCGGGTTCATTTGCAGGTAGAATGATCTCTCCAATACCAGTACGTGGACCCGAAGCAAGTGCCCGGGTATCATTTGCAATTTTCATCAGGGCTATAGCCATTTTTTTTAATGTGCACGATACACCAACTATAGCATCATGAGCAGAAAGTGCTTCAAACTTATTCCTGGCAGTTATAAAAGGCAAACCTGTAATTTCAGCTATTTTTTTTGCAACCACAACGTCATAACCTTTGGGTGTATTTAGTCCCGTGCCTACTGCCGTTCCTCCCAGCGCAAGTTCTGCAAGGTGGTCCAATGGACATTTTAATGATTTTAAGGTTTGGTTTAACTGTGCAACATAGGCAGAAAATTCCTGTCCTAATGTTAAAGGAGTTGCATCCATTAAATGTGTACGACCTGTTTTAATTATATTTTTAAATTTATTTGATTTTTTATGTAAAGCCCGGCTTAATTTTTTAATACCCGGTACAGTTACCTCTGATACCATTTTATAAGCCGCAATGTGCATGGCTGTTGGAAATGTATCATTTGAAGATTGTGATTTATTTACATCATCGTTTGGATGTATAAAACATTTTCCTTCACCCAGTTTTCCTCCAAGTATTACATGTGCACGGTTTGCTACAACCTCATTAACATTCATATTGGATTGAGTTCCTGAACCGGTTTGCCATATCACAAGAGGAAAGTGGTCATCCAATTTTCCTTCAATTATTTCATCACACACCTGCATAATCAAACTGGCTTTTTCCTCAGCTAATATTCCCAACTCCATATTGGCCAGGGCAGCAGCTTTTTTGAGAACTCCGAATGCTCTGATAATTTCTATCGGCATGGTACCGTCGCCGATTTTAAAATTGTCCTTTGATCTTTGAGTCTGAGCACCCCAGTACTTGTCAGCAGGCACTTTTACTTCACCCATTGTGTCTTTTTCTATACGAAATTTCATAGTTATATTATTTTGATATTAGTTTATAAGAACAATAATTATAATCTTCCTCCAAATTCCATCAAATATGATTTAATGAAATCATTCAGGTCTCCATCTAACACACCCTGAACATTTGAAGTTTCATAATTGGTCCTCAGATCTTTAACCAATTTATATGGATGCAGGATATAACTTCTGATCTGTGACCCCCATTCTATCTTTTTTTTCTCCCCTTCCAGTTTGGCCTGCTCTTCCTTTTTTTTTCTTAACTCAAGCTCATACAGATGTGATTTCAATAGCCGCAAGGCATTTTCCTTATTTTTCAACTGGGACCGGGTCTCCTGGTTTTCTATAACCATTCCGGTTGGTTGATGACGGAGCCTGACAGCTGTTTCTACCTTATTAACATTTTGTCCCCCGGCACCACTTGAGCGGTAGGTTTCCCACCTAATATCAGAGGGATTAATTTCAATTTCAATTGTATCGTCAACAACCGGCGAGATAAACACTGATGCAAATGTAGTTTGTCGTTTTCCCTGGGCATTAAATGGAGATATTCTTACCAGGCGGTGGACCCCATTTTCACTTTTAAGGTAACCATAAGCATAATCACCTGTAAATTCAAGAATAACTGATTTAACTCCTGCCTCATCACCCGCCTGATAATCAAGTTCTTTCACCCTGTAATTATTTCTCTCGCCCCAACGCATATACATCCTCATAAGCATTTCCGCCCAGTCAAGACTTTCAGTCCCTCCTGCGCCAGAATTAATTTTTATGATAGCTCCCAGAGAATCCTCATCCTTTCGAAGCATATTT
>JAUWMO010000013.1 GCA_030613125.1 Bacteroidota bacterium
GGTTCAAAGGCAGAAAAGAAGAAAATTATAGCCTCAGTAGTAAGGCCTGCAGTAAGGAGTAATCCGGCTAAAGGCCAGTGCTGAATTTTGAAAAGAGCTCCGATTATTACTACAGAAGCTCCCCAGCCATAAAGCTTAGCCATGAAATGTTTCCATCCACTACTCTGTACAATTTCTGTAAGATTCATAGGTAATAGTTTTTATTTAAATTATCAAATTTAAGGTTATTTTAATCCCATATAGGATCTGACATTTCTGAATCCAACATATGATTTGGCAGAATCCTGATATTCATATGACCTTGTACTGGTCTGCAAATAATACGCAATATCCTTCCATGAACCACCACGGATAACCTTTCTTTTCATAATAGGTGGATCATCAGGAAGAGCATTGTATTGATAATTTGGGTTCATATCATGTGTAAAGATATATGATGATTCGTCATATGAACTTGATGTCCATTCTGCTACATTTCCAGCCATATCATAAAGGCCAAATTCATTCGGTTCATATGAAGCTACTTTATTTGAGAATAAAGATCCGTCATCAACATAACGCCCACGCATAGGTTTAAAATTAGCCACAAAACAGCCTTCATCATTCCTTGTATACAAGCCTCCCCACGGATACATTGAAAAATCGAGGCCGCCACGAGCCGCATGCTCCCACTCTGCTTCGAGAGGTAGCCTGTATTCCTGAACAAAAGAATTACCCTGTGTGGCAAGAAATGTGTTCAGGTATTGTGTTCTCCAGATGCTGAATGCCATTGCCTGTTTCCAGGTAACTCCAACAACAGGATAATCATCAAATGAAGGATGCCAGAAATACATAATTGCTTGCGGTTCATTATATGAGAAAGTATAGTCTCTTATCCAAACCAAGGTGTCGGGATAACAAGGTACCTGATCATGCATGATGAATGAACTGCGATCTCGGATCTGGGACCTTTCTCCATCAAGATCAAATACATCTCCTTCATATGACTGAGTTTCATAATTATAACGGCTCGATTCTTTAGCAGCTTGTTTAAGGTCAATCCAGAAATAGGAATAAATAAGCTTACGGGTATCAATTTGTTTCCTGCCAAAATATCTTTCTTCAGGTAGATAGTACATTTCTTCCAGAATATCAAGAATTTCTTCATTATCTCTTGTATCTATTTTGGTTTCCCAGTCAATAACTGGCGGGTCATAAGGATCACCATTCGCATCAACTTTGAA
Organism: Bacteroidota bacterium; assembly: GCA_030613125.1. Taxonomy (GTDB): domain Bacteria; phylum Bacteroidota; class Bacteroidia; order Bacteroidales; family VadinHA17; genus JAUWMO01. The sequence continues at coordinate 1,224 of JAUWMO010000013.1, forward strand.
GAATCCTTCAATCTGGGCATCTCCCAATTTATATCTGATAATGGAATCCTTAACATAATGAACAAATTGACGATATTCATTGTTTGTAACTTCTGTTTCGTCCATCCAAAAAGCATCAACAGTTACTGTTTTACTTATGGAATTCATGGCCCAGGCCACATCCTGATCACTGGGACCCAAATTGAAACTACCCTGAGGAATGAATCTCATTCCATAAGGATCTGGTTCAAACCATTTTTTTCTTCCTTGAACTCCAATAAGTTCTCCATTATAAGAGCTTCTTCCACAGCTACTTGCGATTATGGTTACGATAATTCCGATGATCAATATTTTTTTCATAATACAACAAGGTTTATTATTTGCAAGTAAGACAAATTTTTTATTAAATCATAAAAATCTAACACTTTTATATCTCTTAGGACTCCTGTCGGAGCTTAGCCTGAAACAATAACTCAGCATGAATTCATGGCTACCTGTAGTACTTTTTATTATATCTGAAGTTGGAAATTCATAAGCATATCCAATCCTGATACCATTAAGTAATTGTAATCCAAGCATGCCAACAAAGGCCGATCCTACTTTGTAAGAAACGCCACCCCAGAATTTTTTATTGTATAATATATTAGTATTAAATGAAATGGCTGATGTCGAGCCATCAGATACAAGTTGTAATGACGGTATAATCTCAAAAAGCGGATTTGGCATTTGGAAATCATAACCGGCAATAAAATAGTAGTGCCTTTTCAAAAAAGGACTTCCTTTCTGATATTTAAATGTTGCTTCATTCAAATGAGTAGATGAAATACCAACGAATAACTCATCTGTTTTATAATAAAGGCCAAAGCCCAAATCAAATACAAAAATACTTTCATTGTTTTCAGGAATTAGTGGATCCCCTGAAGGTTGTTGATGATAATCACTTGTTGGTATTGACCATTCAGGCTCAAGGGTTTGGTTATAGGCACCAAGGTTGATACCAATTCCCAGTTTTCCTGAACCCAGATTAACCCGGTAAGCATAAGATGCTGAAATATTAAGGTTTTTGCTGAATCCTGCTTTATCATTCATTATATATAAACCAACTCCACTGTTAATTCCAAACGGCTTCACCGGAGCATTCACATGCAGAACTGTTGAAGAGGGCGCTCCTTTGAAACCAACCCATTGCTGACGATTTAATGCTGTGGCACAGATCATATCATTACTTCCGGTATATCCTGGGTTATAGGCCATTTGATTAAACATATATTGATTGAATAAAGGGTCTTGCTGCGCAATACTTTCAAATGATATAAAAATTAAAATTAAAATTAAAATTACATATTTCTTTTTCATAGCACTTATTTTACCTCAAATCTAATGCCAGTCTATCTATGATCCTACGTAAAATAAGCAAAAATATTGTTGTTAGCCAAATTTTTAATTGTCATGATGTATTAATAAAAACCCGGCAATTCCTTTATACCGAAAGTTATTATATAAGGTTACCAAAATCTCCGAAAAATTCAAGGGAGATTAATTAATTTTTTGATAAGCTTTCCACCATCTGTCCGGAATCTCCTGATTACCAGCCAGAAGGTAATCTTCATAAGAGCAGGAAATAAGATAAGATTTTTTCTTTAATGAAGGTATTTCAATCCACCATCGATCGGTTTGTTCACTTTTATAAAAGATCAAATCGTGATCAATTGAATCGAGCCTTACAATAAATTTAGTGAATTTATCAGAATCATCAGGCTTTTCAACTTTTCTCTGTGAAAATCCTTCAATAAAATACCAGATTGATTGGGCAGCCAGATGAGACGATTGATTGTTTATATCAAATGCAGGATTGACCTCACTAATAATAAAGACTGACAAAACATCGCTCATTCCGCAATATTTTGCGAGCTGGCAAATTTCTTCTCCATAAAATCCGTTTGGAGAGGGGTGAAAATGCCCAGGAGCATCTGATTGTTTTACAGCATTAAAATCAAGACTAACCAAATCAGCATCTCTGAATACAGGTTCCATTTCTTTTAGATTCCCTCGTACCTCTCCCAGTCTGTAGGTTTCAAAATAAAGATTTTTTAGAAGTTCAATGTCATCAATGTCAGTAAAATAAATTTGCTGCCCTATATTTATATAGTTAAATATGGATTTTATTTTTTCACTGAAAATTTTCCGAAGGTATGTTTGAGAATTAAAATCTTTACTGTTTGACTTAAGATCAAGTTTTGAATCAATAGTAACAAAATTTATTACTTTGTTAAGCTTTTCATATGCAAGTATAACTCCATAAGTAATATCCTGACTACCTCCTATTATGATAGGAACAATATTATTAGATAATAATTCTATTAGTACATCTCTAAGACCCGAATAAGTATCTTCAGGTTTCTGACCTTGTTTAAGATTCCCAAGATCGATGATTTGATTGCTTTTACTGAATTTGTAAAGTTGATAAAGCTGCTGGCGAATTTTGTCAGGAGCTTTGGAACATCCTTTATTAGGTGAGTTTCTATCTTCAGGAATTCCAAGAATGGCTAAATGAAAACCTTCAATGTTTTCAATTGGACCATCAGGTGTATGTACAGTAATATTCCGGCCAAACTCAGTATTTGGTTTTAAAATATTAAAAGAGGGTTTTTCAATACTTACCGGATCAAAATAATCGTTCAGGTTCATTGCAGGATTGAAAATTTAAAATTACTTTTTATTGCCGGAAATTTTCTTACTACTGGAAATAATTTCCATACAGTCTTTCAAAGTAAGAACATGCGGATCTTTATTTTTTGGAATTTTATAGTTCTTTTTTTGATAGGAAATATAAGGCCCCCACCTGCCATTTAGAATTTTCAGGTTTTCATTTTCTTCAAATGTTTTGATGATCTTTTTGGTATCGGCCTCCCTTTTTTTAATAATAATTTCTATAGCACGTTCCTGACTGATGGTATGTGGATCGTCGTATTCTTTTGACAATGAGTAGAATTTTGAATCATGCCTTACGTAAGGTCCAAATTTGCCAATTGAAACAATCATATCGTTATCTTCAAATGAACCAATAATTCTGGGTAGTTTAAATAATTCCAAAGCCTCTTCAAGTGAAATGGTCTCAATTCTCTGGTTATTTCTAAGGCTGGCGAATTTTGGTTTATAGCCTTCTCTGGCTTGTCCCAGTTGAGCGATGGGACCAAATTTTCCTATTTTAACGATGACGGCTTCACCTGTCTCAGGATCATTTCCCAGGATACGTTCACCTGTGGTTTTACCAAATCCTTCAAGTGACATTTCAACTTTTTTATGAAAATTGGAATAGAATTTATCGATCATTTGAACCCAATCGAGGTTTCCATCTGCTATCTCATCAAATTCTTTTTCGACCGATGCAGTAAAATTATAATCCATGATTTCCTGAAAATGTTTTTTCAGAAAATCATTTACAATCATTCCAATATCTGTTGGTAGAAGCTTTGATTTTTCCTTACCGATATTTTCCGTTTTTTTCTTTTCAACCAGTTCATTATTTACAATCTCCAGGATTGATATTTCCCTTTCAGTTCCTGTACGATCTTCTTTAACAACATAACCTCTTTGTTGAACAGTTGATATTGTAGGTGCATATGTTGATGGCCTTCCAATGCCTAATTCTTCTAATTTCTTAACAAGGCTTGCTTCAGAATACCGAAAAGGTGGTTGTGTATATCTTTCAGTAGCTTTAATCGATTTGCAATTCAAAATCTGATCTTTCTGAAGGGGAGGCAAAAGCGATTTTGCACTTTCAGTAGTACTGTCTTCTTCTTTTGTTTCAGAGTAAACCTTCAGGAATCCATCAAATTTAATAACTTCCCCCGTTGCCGCAAAAGTATCTGCACATCCCGACATAGCTATAGTGGCAGTAGTTTTTTCTATCTGTGCATTACTCATTTGAGAAGCTATTGTCCGTTTCCAAATCATATCATATAGTTTTTTTTCAGATGCTGATCCCTGAATTAATTTGTTATCAAGGAAGGTAGGTCTTATTGCTTCATGAGCTTCCTGGGCTCCTTTTGATTTGGTTTTATATTTTCTAAATTGATAATAGGAGGCTCCATATTCTTCTGAGATTACCTTTTTAGCAGTATTTAAAGCCAGTGAAGACAAGTTTACCGAATCGGTTCTCATATACGTGATTTTTCCTGCTTCATATAACTTTTGAGCAACTGACATGGTTTGAGATACAGAGAATCCCAATTTTTTTCCTGCCTCTTGCTGCAGTGTTGAAGTGGTAAAGGGTGGAGCAGGGGATCTTTGTAAGGGTTTAGTAACCAGGTTTGATATATTAAATGTTGCTTCCTTACACTGGTTTAAAAAACCAATAGCTTCAGCCCTATTTGGTATTTTCCGTACCAGTTCTGCCTGGATTTCTACTTTCTTTTTGTCTTTATCTTTGAACCAAAATATACCTATTACTCTATATGACGATTTGGTTTTAAAATTCTGAATTTCTCTTTCCTTCTCAACAACTAATCTGACAGTCACCGACTGGACTCTTCCTGCCGACAAAGCCGGTTTAATCTTTTTCCATAGAACTGGTGATAATTCAAACCCAACCAATCTATCCAAAACCCTTCTGGCCTGTTGAGCATTCACAAGGTTTATATCAATTCCTCTTGGGTTTTGAATAGCATTGTGTATCGCATTTTTCGTGATCTCATGAAACACTATCCGGCATGTATTTTCCTTTGTTAAACCAAGTACTTCAGAAAGATGCCATGCAATAGCTTCTCCTTCACGGTCCTCATCAGATGCTAACCAAATAAGTTCAGATTGCTTTTTATGTTTTTTTAATTCTGCAACAATTTTTTTCTTATCATCTGGAACAATATAATCAGGTTTAAAGTTGTTCTTTAAATCGATACCGAAATTCTTTTTTGAAAGATCCCGTATATGTCCAAAGCTAGACAAGACAAGGAAATTTTTCCCAAGGAATTTCTCAATTGTCCTGGCTTTTGCAGGTGACTCAACAATAACAAGATTCTTTGCCATATTATTTTTTTATTTGAAAGAGACTAAATTAAAAACACCACAAAGTAAAGGAAATCGATAAGTAAGTTCAAAATTTATTTTTATTATTTTTGAGCCAATTAAATTATAGGCAATGAATAAAGGAACATCACGGTATAAGACTGGAATATTTTTGTTTTGGGTACTTTATGCAATTCCTTTTATAGTAATCACCTTTCTGTTTATACTAATATCAAAAGAAAAACTCGGACCTATGCCAGGGTTCGAAGAATTAGAAAATCCTGAAAATAATCTTGCAGCAGAAGTCTATTCCTCAGATGGTGTTATGCTTGGGAAATTTTATGTACAAAATCGTATGTGGACTGACTATGTGGATATTTCACCCAATGTAATAAATGCACTAATAGCTACTGAGGATATAAGGTTTAATAAACATTCAGGAATTGATATCAGAGGATTAACCAGAGTTTTAATAAAAACAGTTCTGCTGGGACAAAAACAATCAGGTGGAGGTAGTACAATTACACAACAATTAGCAAAGAATCTTTTTCCAAGAGATACAACTCATTATAGATGGGGTGTTACAAGAAAGTTGAATCTTGGAGTTACGAAATTCAAAGAATGGCAGACTGCAGTTAAACTTGAAAAAAGTTATACTAAGGAGGAAATCATTGCTATGTATCTGAATGTTATAGATTTTCTTTACCAGGCAGTGGGAATTAAATCTGCTGCACAGGTTTACTTTAATACTACACCTGATTCACTGAATATTGAACAGGCAGCCATGCTGATAGGTATGGTTAAAAATCCATCTGTGTTCAATCCTTTACGAAATTATGACAGAATGCTGAGTCGCAGGAATACTGTAATATCTCAGATGGAAAAGTATGAATATTTAACACCTGAAGTTGCGGATTCAATCATGAATTTACCTATTGAGCTTGATTATAAAATTGAAGATCATAATATGGGATTAGCAACTTATTTTAGGGAATATCTTCGTACTACAATGATAAAAGATGAACCTATAAGGAGATATTTTTTTTCTGATGAACAATATGAGGAGGCTTTATATGAATGGAATAATAATACCTTATATGGCTGGTGCAAGAAAAACAAGAAACCAGATGGATCAAACTATAATCTTTACAGAGATGGAATAAAAATATATACAACTATAAACTCTAAGATGCAACAGTATGCCGAGGAAGCTGTAAAGGAACATCTGGGTAATGATCTGCAACCAACCTTTATGCACCATGTAACTTATTATAGGAATCCCCCCTTTTCAGATGATCTTGACAAAGCAACCATAAACACTCTTATGGAAACATCTATGAAGAGAACAGAGCGATATCGTAATCTAAGAAACCGTGGTATTTCTCTTGATTCAATTCATGCGGTTTTTAACACACCGGTAGACATGAAGGTTTTTTCATGGAAAGGAGATATTGATACTGTTATGAGTCCAAAAGATTCAATTTTATATTATAAATATTTCATCAGGTCAGGATTACTGAGCTTTGATTCGCATACCGGTTTTGTAAAGGCCTATGTGGGTGGACCTGATTTCAGATACTTTAAACTTGATCCGGTAATGGGTCAAAAACGACAAGCCGGGAGTACAATAAAACCATTTCTTTATACTTTGGCAATGCAGGATGGATTTACTCCTTGTTATAAAGTTCCAAACGTTCCACAAACCTTTAAAGATAATGATTCTACATGGACACCTGCCAGTTCAGGGAAGAAAGAGTTCTGGGGCAAAATGGTAACGTTGAAGTGGGGTTTAGCCAATTCAGAAAATTACATTTCAGCATGGTTAATGAAGCAGTTTAATCCACAATCTGTTATTAATATAATGCGAAAAATGGGAATAAGAAGTCATATTGATGCAGTAAATTCTATATTCCTTGGCACATCAATATGTACATTATACGAAATGACTGGAGCTTTTGGAACTTTTGCAAATAAAGGAGTATATACTCAACCAATTTTTGTTACACGGATAGAAAATAAAAATGGGGACATAATTTCTGTGTTTCACCCACATTTTGAGGAAGCACTCAGCGAAGAAAATGCATATTTAATGATCAATCTGCTGAAAGGTGTAGTAAATCAGGGAACAGGAAGCAGATTGCGCTGGAAATACGAGTTAATGAATGAAATGGGTGGAAAAACGGGAACAACTCAAAATCAATCCGATGGCTGGTTCATGGGAATTACTCCCAATTTAGTAACCGGAATATGGACTGGTTGGGACTATCGAAGTATTCATTTTGAGAGTTTAAGTCTTGGGGCTGGTAGCAATATGGCACTGCCTATTTATGGATTATTTATGCAAAAGATTTATAATGATGAGTATTTTGCTTATATGGAAGCAAATTTATTTGAACCGCCTTTACGGTTTAATATTGAATTAGATTGTAATAAATATGAGATAGAACACAGTAAGGAAAATTACAATATTGATGATGATAGGATATATTGAGGTTTTTGTTTGGAGAACGGATAATCATGGCATTAATAATATTGTATTAGTGGAACAAATTTGAGACAAGGTTTTCTATCTTTTCTAGCGGTATAATTTTTATCTGATGATTTGTTTTTATTTTTCTTTTCAGATTGTATTTTGAAATATAAATCTTTTTGAACCCTAATTTTTCTGCTTCATGTATCCTTTGATCAATTCTGCTGACAGGACGAATTTCTCCTGAAAGACCAACTTCTGCCGAAAAGCATTTCTTTTTATCAATAGGAAAATCAAGATTAGAAGAAAGAATAGCACTAATTACTCCCAGATCAATAGCTGGATCAATAACTTTAATCCCTCCTGCAATATTAAGAAATACATCTTTCGCTGCCAGTTTAAATCCGGCTCTTTTCTCAAGGACAGCAAGGAGCATGTTAAGCCGGCGCAAATCAAAACCTGTTGATGATCGTTGAGGAGTTCCATAAACTGCTGAACTGACAAGAGCTTGTGACTCAATTAGAAATGGACGGATACCATCAAGAGTGGCAGAAATTGCTACTCCACTAAGGCTATCATTGAAGTGGGATATTAAAAGTTCTGATGGATTAGAGATTTCACGTAGTCCTTTATCACTCATTTCAAATATTCCAATTTCCGAAGTAGAACCGAAACGATTCTTGTTAGCTCGTAAAATCCTGTATAAATGGTTTCGGTCTCCTTCAAAATAAAGAACAGTATCAACAATATGCTCCAGAACTTTAGGCCCAGCCAGACTACCATCTTTCGTAATATGACCTATAAGAATGACGGGTATTGAAGTTTCTTTAGCAAATTTTAATAACCTGTTGGCGCATTCTCTAACCTGTGAAACACTTCCGGGGGAGGATTCTATCCTATCTGTATAAACAGTTTGGATTGAATCAATAATGACTATATCAGGTTTGATTTTTTTTGATTGGAGCAAAATGTTTTCAAGTTTTGTTTCACAAAGGATATAACACTGGTTATTTAAATATCCGATTCGATCAGCCCGGAACTTAATTTGTTGTTCACTTTCTTCCCCTGAAATATAAAGAGCAGTGGCATTATTCAAATTCAATGCAACCTGAAGTGCCATGGTTGACTTTCCGATACCTGGTTCTCCACCTAAAAGGATTAGCGATCCTGCCACTACTCCTCCTCCCAGCAATCTGTCAAATTCTTTAGTTGCAGTCAGGATCCTGTTATTGCTAACTGAGCTAATCTCAGTTAGCAGTTTAGGGCTTTGATGTTTTGCTGTTGAATTACCAGAAAAAGGATCGGGTTTTTCTATAATTTCTTCAACATATGTATTCCATTCATGGCAAGAGGGGCAATGCCCAATCCATTTAGGTGAATCAACTCCACAATTTTGACATACGAAAATAGATTTTGTTTTAGCCATTGAAAAATCCTCTCAAGCCCGTAATTATATAATGATTATAAAAGTAAGGAAATTTCTGAGGCCAGGAAAAACATTTGCAAATCAGAATTTAATCCTGCAATCAATATATCACCAAGATCGGATGCATTTGACAAGAACTCAATATGTCCTCTGTGAATCAGATCAAAACAACTATCGGTAAAGACTAATTTATATTCTCCGAAATATAAGTTTTTTTAGTTTTTATAATAAACAGGAACATAGAAATAGCTCCAATAATGATCAACAAAAGAATTTGGGACTCATGTGAAATTGTTGCAAAAGCCAGACCCTTTTCTTTTGGGATTCCATAAATTGTCAATCCTAATGAAACGATCCAATGATAGGCTCCTATTCCTCCCTGGACCGGGGCGGCCATTCCAAGAGAACCAATTACCAATAGAAAAAGTCCGTCAATTGGTTTCAATCCGGAAGTTTCAGGAAGAGAAAATACCAGAACCCAAGTCATTAAAAAATACATTGTCCATATAAATAAAGAGTGACCAAGAAAAGCCCAAAAGTTTCTCATAGTATAGACTGACTTTAATCCCTGAATTACACCCTTAATTATGTTTTTTAATTTATGGAAAAGTGTAATACGAGATAATTTTTTTCTGAATAACCAAAATATAGTGAGAATTCCTAACCCAATTAAAAATAACAACCAGGCCCAACCTGCGGAGGGAAAAAAGTTGGAGAGCTTAGCTGACAATGGATTAAACACATTTTTTATTAAAAATAGTCCGAAAAAATTAATTTTTGAGAAAAATATTATTATGATCAAAATAACCAGGGTTATTAGATCAATAATACGTTCAACAATAACTGTTCCTACCAGTGAATCAAAAGGGATTTTATCTGATTTGTTTAATACTACGCACCTGGTGATCTCTCCAAGTCGGGGCGCAGCAAGGTTTGCAAAATATCCTATCATAACAGCATAGAAGGAATTCAGGGTAGTGGGCTTATATCCCAGAGGTTCGATAAGGATATTCCATCTCATTGCCCTGCTAATATGACTAAAAATACTGAAGACTAAAGCAAGAAAAACCCATTTATACTGGGCATGTTTCAGGTCAGTCCAAAGGTCATTAAGGTTGATTCCTTTAAATGCAATATAAAGTAAAGTTAACCCGATCGACAGGAAAATTAGGAACTTCAGAACATTTAAGATTTTTTTACGCAAAGGAGATTATTTGAGTAGTTTATTAGTAGCAGTATCAGGGAAGATAAGGTTTGGTTTGAATGATTTTGCTTCGTTCAGGTCCATCATAGCGTAGCTGATAATGATTATAACATCACCAACAGCAACTTTTCTTGCGGCGGCTCCATTCAGACAAATATCTCCGGAACTTCTTTCTCCACTAATAACATAGGTTTCCAGGCGCTCACCGTTATTAATGTTTACTACCTGTACTTTTTCATTTTCAATAATATTGGCTGAGTCCATTAAATCCTGATCAATGGTGATACTACCAACATATTGAAGATTAGCCTCGGTAACAGTAACCTTATGGATTTTAGATTTAACTACTTCTAATAACATAGCGGTGCAAATTTACAGATTCTGAGCAAAAGTTCAAAAAATTCAATTATTTGTATGGTTAAGTATATTGTTTATTTATAAGCCTGATATTATCAATTAACCTTACATTGCCTGCTTTTACAGCAATACAGGCGAATACATGTTTATTTTTTATCCATTTCTTTATTGGCAGCAGATTCTCTCCATTAACAATTTCGAAATATTCAACTGTAAGTATTGAGCTATTGTTAATAAAACCAATGGTATTTTTTTTTAAAGTTTCAACTGGAATTTTGTCTGCCAGGTTAAATGCTTGGGAAAGAGCCTGATATACCTTAACTGCTTCTTTTCTCTCTTCTACACTTAGTAATTGATTCCGGGAACTCATAGCCAAACCGTCAGGTTCCCTGATTATAGGGCACCCAACAATTTGTACCCGCATATTTGTCATTTCTACTAATTTACGGATGATAACCAGTTGTTGAAGATCTTTTTCCCCAAAATACGCCAGGTCAGGTTTAATAATATTTAAAAATTTACTTACTATCTGTGCAACCCCATTAAAGTGACCCGGACGATGGCTTCCCTCCATTATTTTATCCAGATGACCAAAATCGAAAACAAGAAGATCCGGTTCCGGGTACATTTCTTTGTTATCAGGTATAAACACCATATCTTCTTTTCGTAAAAGAGACCTCAGTTCCATAAGATCCTTTTCAATATCATGCGGATACTTTTTAAAATCTTCTCTGTCATTGAATTGTGTAGGATTTACGAAGATAGTGACAACAACAACCTCAGATTCAATTATAGCCCTTTCAATAAGTGAGTAATGACCTGAGTGCAATGCTCCCATGGTGAGTACGAGTCCGATCTTAAGGTGTTTTTTCCTGATAGCTTCAAGCCGATTTTTCAGGGATTTTTTCTTATAGAATACTTTCATATTGAATATTCTAATATGTATATGCAAATATAGGTTTAATAACAAAGGTGAAATGTAAAATGTGAATTTTTATTTAGGAGTAAAGGACTCTGTATAACTCTCTAAAAGATAGAAAAATCTACTGTTTTTGAATAATTTTTACTAATTTTGCCAAAATATTTTGAATTTAGGTCCTGGATCAATGAAAAACTATAAAGTATTATTCGTTTCTCAGGAAATAACTCCTTATCTGCCAGAAAATGAGATGTCTATTGTAGGACGCCATCTTCCGCAGAGGATACAGGAACAAGGTTGTAAGATACGGACTTTTATGCCCAGATATGGAATTGTGAATGAAAGGAGGCATCAACTTCATGAAGTTATACGTTTGTCTGGGATGAATCTGATCATAGAGGACAATGACCATCCTCTAATAATTAAAGTTGCTTCAATTCAGACAGCAAGAATGCAAGTATATTTTATTGACAATGAGGATTATTTTCATCGTAAACACATGTTGAAAGATAAGAATGGTAAAGATTTTACTGATAACGATGAGAGGGTGATTTTTTTTACCAGGGGTGTTCTTGAAACTGTAAAAAAATTGAGGTGGTCACCCGATATTGTTCATTGTTTAGGCTGGTTCACTGGGCTTGTTCCACTTTACCTGAAGAAGGCCTATCATGATGACCCATTATTTATGAACTCTAAAGTTATTTATTCGGTGTATAATGACAGTTTCTCAAATCCTTTTAATAAGAACTTTAAGAAGAAACTTAAAGTTGAAGGCATTACAGATGAAGATTTATCCGTTTTAAAATCAACAAACTTTGATGATTTTAACAAACTTGCCATTCATCATGCTGATGGAATTATTAGTGGAAGCAAGAACTTATCATCTGGAATTCAAAATTATATTAAGGAAACTAAACTTCCGCATCTTGAATATCAGGAAGATAAAGATTATATTAAAACCTACTCAGAATTTTATGACCGAATAATAAATGGAGTTTCTTATGGTGCGAATCAATAAGCCTTTTCTTAGGCTCCTGTTATCAATATTCTTTCCTCTATTTTTTCTTTTTATTGTTGCTTGTGAAAAAGATCCAACCGATATAGATATTAACTTTAAGCCCGATTCTAAACTAAATATATATTTTTCAGATACTCTTCAGGTTAAAGCCTTTACGTATTCACAGGATTCAATCAGAGCTGATGAGACTATTTATAATTTACTGGGAACGGTTCACGATCCGGTGTTTGGAACAGCCACTTCCTCTTTTCTTACCCAGATAAGATTATCAGATAAATTTTATCCGGGAGATAATGCTTCTGTGGATTCTCTTATTCTATTTTTTGAAACAAATGGATTATATGGTGATTCACTTGCTGGTATGAATATGGAAGTATATCAATCGCTTAAGACGATTTATCTTGATTCAATGTACTATTCAAATTTTAATTTATCAGATTCAATTGGTACTGTTCCACTTGGAGTACAAAACTATACACCTGTTGATTCAGTTATAAAAGTTTATTTGGATCCAAGTTTTGGTGATTGGTTGATATCTGATACTTCTGCACTGGTAAGCCAATCAGCGTTTCAGAATCATTTCAAAGGATTTTATGTTAGCTCTAAAGAATTGTTTGCCGGAAGTGGTGGAATTACAATAATTAACCTATTATCATTAGGGTCCAAACTGGCATTATATTATAGGAATTCTGAAACAGATTCTCTTTCGTATGATTTCGAGATCAATACATATGCCGCTAGGGTTAATCTCTTTGAGCATGATTTTAGTACAGCTGATGAGGCTACTAAAATACAACATCTAAACGACCATGTTGAAGACAGTGTTGTTTATGTACAAGGAATGGCTGGAGTTTATACAAAATTTGCACTTCCATATCTTAGTGTCTGGAAAGACTCAATGCCCCTTGCAGTTAATCATGCGGAATTTGTCATTAACATTTATGATGAGTTTTCTAATCAGGTTTTTCCATCTGCGGAAGGATTTGACCTGGTGATTAAGAATCAGGAAGGGAACTATGAAAGACTTATTGACAGTTATTTTGGTGATGAATATTTTGGTGGGCAACTTAATGATTCTATTGTTAAATTTACAGTAACTACCCAAATTCAGGATTATCTCGAAGATAAAAAAGAACAGAATGAGTTTTATCTATTAGTAAAAAACCAGGAATATATACCTAACCGATCTGTTTTTACCAGTCCTATCAATTCAAACAGACTTAAATTCCGGTTTACATACACTCGTATAAAGGAATAATCTTTTATAAAGCTTTTTATTATTTCAGAAATAATTGCCTTTTGCTATAAATATTTATCATACAGGAGTTTCCTTTACAGAAAGAGTGTTTTCCCCTACTGGCAATGTAGTTTCATCAAAAAATATTTAAATAAGAGCTTTCTTTTATCTTTAAAAAGTAAATTAGTGTAAAATTGAATACCTGATTATTACAAAAAAATTTTAATATTCTATGTGTGGTATAGTTGGTTATATTGGTAAAAAGCCTGCCTATCCTATCCTGATAAATGGACTAAAAAGACTTGAATACCGTGGATACGACTCTGCTGGTTTATCCATTCTGAATAAAGGGATAAGAATTTATAAATGTAGGGGGAAAGTCGAAGATTTGGAAAATTATATTGGCTCTCAACATGTTAAGGGAAGTATTGGAATAGGACATACCCGTTGGGCCACACATGGAGAGCCTAATGATGTAAATGCCCACCCTCATAAATCAATGAATGGTCATTTTATCATAATTCATAATGGGATTATTGAAAACTACTCAAAACTAAAAAAAAAATTAACAGACCACGGTTATAATTTTAGTTCGGAAACCGATACCGAGGTATTAGCAAACCTCATTGAATATATATATTTACAAGGAAAAGTATCTGCTGAAATAGCTGTTCGTCTTGCACTCAGAAAAGTAATTGGTGCTTATGGCCTAGTCATTATTTGTACTGATGAACCTGATAAACTTATTGCTGCAAGAAAAGGTAGCCCATTAGTTATTGGTGTTGGTGACAAGGAGTATTTTATTGCATCAGATGCCACACCAATAATTGAACATACTAAAAAAGTTATTTATTTGAATGATGATGATATAGCTGTATTAACCAGAGATGCACTACAGCTTAAAAGTTTAGACAGTAAAAATTTAATTCCGGTAATCCAAACCCTTGACCTTGATATTGGAGAAATTGACAAAGGGAATTTTGAACATTTTATGTTAAAAGAAATTTTTGAACAACCTAAATCAATACAGGATACTTTCAGGGGAAGAATTTCGAAAGAAAAACATACTATTTCACTTGGTGGTCTATTTGAGGTAATGCCAAGGTTAATTACTGCAAGAAGGATTATTATCATTGGTTGTGGAACTTCCTGGCATGCCGGACTTGTTGGTGAATACCTGATTGAAGAGTTTGCCAGGATACCTGTAGAGGTTGAGTATGCATCTGAATTTCGATATCGTAATCCGGTTATTGACAAAGAAGATATTATTATTGTTATCAGTCAGAGTGGTGAGACTGCTGATAGCCTGGCGGCAATTCAGAAAGCAAATGAGGCCGGTGCACTTGTTCTTGGAGTATGTAATGTTGTAGGATCAAGTATTCCAAGAGAAACCCGGGGGGGAGTTTACACACATGCCGGACCTGAAATAGGGGTGGCTTCAACCAAAGCTTTTACAGCCCAGGTTACCGTCCTTACTATGTTAGCTATGCTGCTTGGGAAGAAACGAAATTATCTGAGTGACGAATTTTATACCAGGTTTATTTCTGAACTTCAGGAAATTCCGGAAAGAATTGAAGAAATACTTGCGAAAAATGATCAGTTTAAAGAAATTGCAGAGAAATATAAAAATGTTAATAATTTTATGTACCTGGGCAGGGGATATTCCTTTCCGGTTGCATTAGAAGGTGCTTTGAAACTAAAAGAGATTTCATACATTCATGCAGAGGGGTATCCGGCAGCCGAGATGAAACATGGACCAATTGCTTTGATCGATGAGAAAATGCCAGTGGTTGTAATTGCACCTAAAGACGATTCCTATGAAAAAATTGTAAGCAATATTCAGGAGGTTAAAGCAAGGGGAGGAATCGTCATTGCAGTAGTAAATAAAGGAGAAACAACTATTAGTGATATGGCTGATCATATAATTGAAGTTCCTTCAACCAATCTGGCATTAATGCCACTTCTTTCTGTAATACCACTACAACTCCTCTCTTATCATATTGCTGTTATGAGGGGCTGTAACGTTGATCAACCACGAAATCTGGCAAAATCAGTTACCGTTGAATAAGTGAAATGTTAAAAAAGAGAAATGAGTTCATTCCGAAAACTTAATCAGGAAGAGATTAATAGACTCGAAAAGCAAAATTGTTATGCAGAAAACTGGGCAGAGGTTAAAGTAACATCAGGTTTTGATACGGATAGAATAAAATCTGTACAGTTTTCAGGAAAAATTAAATTAGGTCAGTTTATAGAAGTCTTCATTACCTCTAATGGGATTAAAAAAAAATCAGGTATTTACAATGCAAATATTCACAACTGTGATATTGGTGATGATACTTATATAGCTCAAATAAGAAATATATTAGCAAATTATAAAATTGGGAAAAATGTTTTTATTGAGAATGTTGATTTGATCGAGGTCAATGGGGAATCCTCATTTGGGAATGGCACAAAGGTAAATGTATTGGATGAAACAGGAGGCCGCAAAGTTCCGATTTTCAACGGTATGTCAGCTCATTTAGCTTATATTCTGGCCATGTATCGTCATCGTCCAAAGATGATAACCGCTGTTAATAATATGATTGAAACTTATTCTTCATCAATTAGTTCCAGTTATGGAATAATTGGTGATAATGCAAGACTAATAAATTCCAGGATCATCAGAAATGTAAATATAGGTGAAAACTGTGTGGTGGAAGGAGCTGAGCAACTTTCAGGAGGAAGTCTGAATAGTACGGTTTCGGATCCTATTTATATGGGACCTGGTGTGGTCATGAAAAATTTTATTATGTCTTCAGGTTCCAGAATATCTGATTATGCAATAATTGAAAATTGCTTTATTGGACAGGCTTGTGAACTGGGGAAACATTATTCTGCCGAACATTCCCTGTTTTTTTCCAATTGTGTCGGATTTCATGGAGAAGCTTGTTCTATTTTTGCCGGCCCCTATACAGTTACACATCATAAATCAACATTGCTTATTGCCGGGATGTTCTCTTTCCTGAATGCGGGAAGCGGCTCAAACCAAAGTAATCATATGTATAAACTTGGGCCGCTCCATCAGGGGATTGTAGAAAGGGGATCAAAGACCACCAGCGACTCATACATGTTATGGCCTGCTAAGGTTGGCCCCTTTACATTGGTTATGGGAAGGCATTATAAAAATTCTGATACTTCTGATTTACCTTTTTCTTACCTGATTGAAAGTAATGATGAAAGTATAATTGCACCCGGAGTAAATCTGCGTAGTGTTGGAACCATCAGGGATGCTCAGAAATGGCCTAAAAGAGATCATCGAAAAGATCCTGTTAAACAGGACTATATTAATTTCAAGTTGCTAAGCCCTTTTACTGTACAAAAAATGATAGATGGCCGGAACCTGTTAATACAATTGCAGAAATATTCAGGTGAGAAATCTGAATTTTATACATATGAAAATGTAAAAGTTCCTCGCTCATCATTGGAAAGGGGTATTAAGCTTTATAATTTGGGAATTGATAAGTTCCTTGGGAATTCTTTAATAAAACGGTTAGAACTAATAGATTTTAAATCTGATAGTGAAATACGGGAAAGATTGAAACCTGATACTGATATAGGAACTGGCAAGTGGATTGATCTTGCCGGCCTTTTTGCACCTATGAGCGTAGTGGAAGAACTTTTACAGAATATTGAAAATGGAACAATTAAAACCCTGCAGGAAATCAGTAACTCTTTTCAGGATATGCACGAGAATTATAATTTGTATGAATGGACCTGGGCCATAGATATGTTACTGAAAGAAGCGGGCACCAATGTTAGTAGTATATGGGCCAATGATGTAATATTCCTGATTGAAAAATGGAAAAAGAGCGTTGTCGAATTAGATAATATGCTATATAATGATGCGCAAAAGGAGTTTACCCTTATCTCTCAAACAGGTTTTGGAATTGACGGGGATAAGGAGACTCAAATCCTCGATTTTGAGCAGGTAAGAGGGGAGTTTGAAAAAAACCCACAGGTTTCTGCCATCAAAGATCATATAGAGAAAAAAACAGCCCTGGGAGATGAACTGATTCAAAGAATGAAAAAAGTACTTTCCTGAGTCAATAGTTAGTTAAAAGCAACTTTATTAGTCTTATAATTCTCTACGTCCTCATCCTCATCCCATTTTTGATAATTAATGTCATCACCTTTCAAAGTCCGTAACCCAGTTATCTTTCCATACATGAAGTAATCAACCATTTGATCTTTTCCTTTACTTCTCTTGTTAATATAAATACCCAATGGAGCACCATATTGATCCTTACCATCAAATAACCAGTGCAACAGCGTCCGTTTTTCATCAAATGTCATCTCCATCAATCGTTCCTTACCGCTAAAATATTCCAACAATTGACGTCTCACCGTTTCGGCCTCCTCTCTCACGTCGTTTACATCTGGCATAGTGCGTAGTTTATCCCGGTTACGTTCCAATCGTTCCGTCAACTTTGCCTTTGCCTGAATCAGTGTTTGTTCCTTTCCTTTGATTGTTTCTTTACTTAATGTTCCTGACAAAGCCAATTCGACCAACTTGTCCAATTCCCGGTCAACTGTTTTCAGTTCTTTCTCGTCGGCCTTGATTTTGAGTTTCAGACCTTCAATTAACTTTTCATCAGGTAAACTTTCAGCAATGGCTTTCTCAAAACTCGGCACATCCATCACGCTCTCAAATATGGTTTCAAACACCGCTCGTTCTATTTGATCCAATTTAATATTCTTGAAAGACTTACATTTCTTACGACTTGGATGAGAGTAGTATTTGTATTTACCGTATTGCGTTTGTCCTGTCAATGAAGCATGACATTTATCACAACGAATGAATCCTGATAAAACATATTTATTCGTTACATCAGTACGGTTGTTTTTACGATTGAATTCCAAACGATCTTTGATTTTCTGGATTATTTCATCGGATAGTATTCGTGGTACTTTGTACGTCATAGGCTTCTCGCCTTCAAATGTAACAGTCCACCGATCTCCACATCTTTCCTTTAACGTAGTTATCAAATTTACATAACTCATTGGAATGGTTTCAGCAATATCAAACAATGAACCCCCTGCTAAGAACTCATCTGCTACCCGCCGGATTTGTCTGACCTTGTCTTGGTCAAGTTCCCAATGACCAGTTTCGCGATTGAACATCCTACCGTAGTGAAGTTTACCACTGGTCGGGATGCCACGACGACCTCTTGCAATACGATTCTCCAACATGGTCTCACGAATGATATCCCTTTCCAGTTCAGCTATCACGGACAATATTCCAAGAAATGCTTTACCGTATTTGGTCGAAAAGTCTATCCCTTCACTAATGGAACGAAGTTCAATACCTGTGCGGTTCAATTGCTCATGGTTGTCAAGTAATTCACGAGCATTCCTTCCGAAACGAGATAGACGATGAATGATCAGTACATTGAATTTACCCGCCTGACCATCATATAAACATCTTAAAAGTGCGTGACGATCCTTTACACTCCCGCCGCTGATCCCTTCATCTGTTGATGAACGTAATCAACGGTGGTGAACACGCCGATAACACCCTCGATATCCAGGAATTCATGATCGTCCCCCGCGGAGCCCCCAACTTCAGCGAAGCGTTACGCATGGGTGTGGAAACCTTCCATACCCTAAAGGAGGTATTGAAAGCTGAAAAGTTATCGACCAATGTGGGTGACGAAGGCGGCTTTGCCCCCGACCTGGAAACCAACGCGCAAGCCATCGACTTGATCCTGGAAGCGGTGAAACAAGCAGGATACAAACCCGGCGAGGACATCTATATCGCCCTGGATGCCGCCGCCAACAGCTTCTACCAGGAAGATACCAAGAAATACCGGCTGGCAAGCGACAAACAGGAATTAAGCGCCGAAGCGATGGTGGAATATTATAGCGCCTTGGTGGACAAATATCCCATCATCTCCATCGAAGACCCCATGGATGAAAACGACTGGGTGGGATGGGAATTGATTACCCGGGAACTGGGCTCGAAAATCCAGATCGTGGGCGATGATGTATTCGTGACCAACCCGATACGACTGGCAAAGGGAATCA
>JAUWMO010000082.1 GCA_030613125.1 Bacteroidota bacterium
AGATGTTCTTCAATATTCGACAGCCATTCAGCCAGTTCACCAAGGTCCATTGCTGAAAGTTCGCTAATATTCTTATTACTTATCCTGAAATGTAATGATTCTTTTTTTAACCTGTAGCCGTTACATTCATTACAAGTAACATTGCGTATAAACTGATTCGTCTTTTTCCTGCCCTGAGTAGAATTATTAATACTCTCCTGTGTTGTGACATAGTTGACAATCCCTTCAAAACTGAGAAAATAATTTGAGGAAACTCCAAGAGAAGTATTCCTGAGCATGAATGACTCTTCAGATCCATTTAAAATTATATGAAGCGCATTTGAAGGAATATTTTTTATCGGTGTATCAAGATCAAAACCATATTTTTGCCCAATTGCTTCAATTTGCCAGAATATCAATCCGTTTTTATATGGACCCAGAGGAGTTATCCCTCCTTTACGGATAGTCAATTCAGGATCAGGAATAATTTTTTTTGTATCAACTTCGGGAATAGTTCCCAGACCATTACATTTGGGGCAGGCACCTTGTGGTGAATTAAATGAAAATGTGTGAGGGGCTGGCTCATTATATGAAATTCCTGTAGTTGGACACATTAGCTGGCGACTAAAATAATGTGTATTTTCTGTATCTTTCTCCATTATCATTATTATGCCCTGTCCATGCTTCATTGCCAGATTGATGGAGTTTTTTACCCGTTTGTTATCTTTTCTGTCAACAAGAAGTTTATCTATAAGGATTTCAATAAAATGAATTTTATATCTATCAACTTTAAGTCCCTGAGTTATTTCCCTGATTTCTCCGTCAATCCTCACATTCAGAAATCCTCTTTTCCGAATCTGTTCAAATAATTCCTTATAATGCCCTTTTCTTCCCTTTACAATTGGGGCCAGGATGATTATTTTTTTATTTTCATACTGTTTTAGGATCAGTTTCAGGATTTGTTCATCAGTATATTTTACCATTGATTCACCAGAAATATAGGAAAAGGCTATTCCTGCCCTTGCATAAAGAAGTCTGAGAAAATCATAAATTTCTGTGATAGTCCCAACTGTAGACCTTGGATTTTTGACAGTAGTTTTTTGCTCAATGGAAATAACCGGACTAAGGCCTGTTATTCTATCTACATCAGGTCTTTCCATTCCACCCAGGAATTGGCGGGCATACGCCGAAAGTGTTTCCATATACCTTCTCTGGCCTTCGGCATAAATTGTATCAAAAGCCAGGGATGATTTTCCACTCCCACTCAGGCCGGTGATTACAACAAATTTATTCCGCGGGATGGTCACATCAATGTTTTTCAGGTTATGAACCCTCGCACCAAATACGCAGATTTTTCCATCATCCTCCTGCAGCAGTCCCATATGATCTATTGCCTTCACTTAACAAGTTCTGGTTTTTTATCCTTCTTTTTAACTTTAATTATTGATGAATTTAATCAGACAATCTAATCACCCGGTTCAAATTCTGTAATATATGTTTCTATCCGAAAGTTATTTACCGGTATATCAATTTCATATATCTTACCTTTATTATTTGACAGGTAAGTTTCTCTTAACCAAGGATTAAAATACTTCAGCATTTTATAATTCAAATCGAAATATTCAGCAAATCTTACCATTGAAGTAATAGAAGAATCTACTTCTACTTTCCTGGTGGGGATAGGTGGATACAGATCCTCACCCCTGAAATGAAACCCATAATTTGCCGGTTCAATAAGGATCAATTTCAATGCCAACAGGCGGAATAAATATCTTGAAGTTTCCTCATTTAAAAGCAGATCATAATAATTTTCATTTTGTTGACGTTCAATTTGCTTATCCAGCCCTCTCCGACCGTTATTGTAAGATGCTGCAACCAGGGACCAGTTACCATATTTTAAATATGATTTCATGAAATATCTGCATGCAGCATGAGTCGATTTTTCAATATGGTAACGTTCATCGACCTCCTCATTTACCTCCAATCCGTATTCTTCTGCAGTACCCTTTAAAAACTGCCAGAAGCCAACTGCACTTTTTGGTGAAATTGCCTGGGTCAATCCGCTTTCTGCAAGTGCTACATATTTAAAATCATCGGGAATGTTATGTTCACGAAGGATTTCTTCAATCACTGGAAAATATCTGTTTGCTCTTTTAATAAACAGCAATGTCTGAGATTGCCAATAGGTATTAACCAATAATTCACGATCCAGGTTTTCCCTGACATCAAAATACTCCATTGGTACTTTTTCGCCGGCAAAATCCAAATCTTTTGGAAGATTCAATGCAAAAATTGAATAGTTCCTGTTAAATAAATCCTGAAATGTATCATCCAGTCTGTTTTTTGTTGAAAAAAAACTTGTAACTCCTATAATAAATATCCCGGTTATAATAATAGCTATATTCCTGATACGATTTTTTAAGCTTACTTTTTCAGTCATTCGTTCATTTTTTTATTAAAAAAAGTTTTTGCAAAAGTAATTTATTTAAATCATATTTTAATCTGATTTGATAATGGAATCATCAAACCAAATGACATCAGTTATTCCAAAAAGGATCAGGTAGATTTTTCAAATGATCAATGGGTGAGCCTGATAATCAGAGAAGGACCTGGTTATTAAAAATAGAGACTAAGACCAGAATAAACACCCATATAATAAGGATGGGTACTAATACCTCCATTCACATTAAAGGAATTCAGGAAGTATTTAAGAGTTGGTTCAATATTTAAGGACAATTTTGGTGTAACGGAATATTCAAATCCAATTCCAAAAGTTCCAATAAAATTGGTTGTTCTAATTTTATCAGTATGGCCAAGGGGGATTTTTTGGCCCTGATGATAAATAAATACTTCATTATCAACAAGGAAGCTTGCACCAACTCCGCTTAAAACATTCATCCCAAATCTCCTGTCTATTATTTTATATCGTACCAGCAGAGGAACTTCAAGAAACTTAAAGTCCTGAATGATATTTGTTTCAAATGATTCATACTTTTCAAACTCCGGCATGGCAGACAAATGTTCGTTAAAGAGCGTGCCATCTTGCTTTACATAGTTTGAAAGATAAGATTCATACTCTCCGGATGAAATCTGGCCAATCGATGTTTCAATGGGATAAGGTATGTTTTTTCTCAGTATACCGGTTGTTACAATGTTACCTGTTCGTATATCTTCATAAAAAATAATTTCATTGACTGATAATCCA
Source organism: Bacteroidota bacterium (assembly GCA_030613125.1). Lineage (GTDB taxonomy): Bacteria > Bacteroidota > Bacteroidia > Bacteroidales > VadinHA17 > JAUWMO01. The sequence goes on from JAUWMO010000082.1 coordinate 3,185, forward strand.
CCTCTGGAATACTGGATCCCTGCCTGGAAAGAAAGTCTTCTTTTTGCATTGTAGATTGCGTTAATACCGCCTGTATACCCTCGAGATCCGCTTTCCTGACTATGATAATAACTCTTATCCTGTAATCCTTCCGGGGTATTAGCATTTCTGAACGAATATAAAGGTGAAATATTTCCACTTATCGCCCATGAAGAATGTTTAATATTCTGATATTTAGTTAAATCAATGGTTAAAGCTTTGGTATCTTCAATCAAAGAACCTGAAGGTGATGATGTAAGGGGTTGCAATGGTATGAGATAATTCTGAAATGACAGGGAAAAAACCGGATCTGAATTAGCAGTTAATATTGAAGTTAATGGTGTAGCAATAGGTAAAAGAAAATCCCTGGATTCTGAACCCTGTGAAGAAATCCTTGTTAAGTTTTTGTTTTCAATGATTTCTTTTACCCTTTCGGTTTCATCAAAATCCCCTAAACGACCTTCATCATTCTCATAATCAGATATTACTGCAATTTCCCCGGATTCCGAGCCAGAGACCATGGATTTGCCCGGTTTAAGTTCCTGCCCATTTTGTTCGACAATAGAAGATGATTCGGGATTATTTATAAATATCAACCATCCGGCTCCGGCAATAATCAGGATCATTGCTGCGGCAGCTACTATACGTGTTAACCTGATTTGGAAAGCCGCAGGTATTTTCCCACTAACAGAGCTCCATACCTCTGAAGGTGGTATCACCTGCAGGTCTTTTAATCCATTTCTGAATACCTGGTCAATATGTTCATCATTTTTATTTTGCATCACCTGTTCTCCTCATCTCATTTCTACTTCTAATCAGAATCTTCTCCTGCAATATATTTCTGGCTCTTGACAAATTGGATTTTGATGTGCCCTCTGAAATATGAAGCATTTTACTTATCTCTTTGTGAGAATAACCTTCAATTGCATACAGGTTGAATACAATCCTGTATTGAGGCGACAAATCCTGGATCATGCGGAGCAGTTCAGATGCAGAAAGAGCATCTAAAATCTTATCAGGTAATCCTCCTGCCGGAATTTCGATCTTATCATCAATAGTTAATATCGTTATTTTATTCCGGTGTTTCTCAAGTGCAGTATTGATAAAGATCTTCCGCATCCATCCTTCAAATGAACCTTTTCCGCTGAATTGTTTTAATTTCCGGTAGACTTTAATAAAGCCGTCCTGAAGATTATCTTTTGCATCTTCAATATCATTCGAATACTGAAGACACACCCCATACATTTTCGGTGAAAATCTGTCATACAGTTGCCTCTGTGCCAACTGATTACCCGAAATGCATTTACTTATCAGATCTTGAAAATCCTGTTCCAATTTTTTACCCGGAAAAATTTACACAAATATGCAAAATTTAACCAAAAAAATGACAGGACAAAGTCCATTAAAGAAAACTTTCAAAGAACCACATATTTCATTGATGATTATTAAATAAAAAAGGTTGCGTTCCCCGAAAAATAAATTTGACCCCGTCATTAAAAGTTACGGTTAAATACACATTCTGTAATCAAATATTATACCATGTATCCGTTTTAACTACTGTTTTTTAAAAAAATTTCAAACTGGTAGCTTATAACATTTTTATCCCTGATTGATAAATATCATGTTTTGGGTATTTATTCAAAATAAAATATATATAAAATACAAATCTAAGGTATGTACATTTCGTAAAATAAACACTATCAAATTATTAAAACAGTGCAGCTAATCCACGAATCAATAAAAATAAACCCGATTTTATACAAAGCCGTGTTTGTGGCATAAATTTTGAGAAAACACAATTATATACATGTTTGGTCTGGTTTGAAATGGGCCAAACTGATATTATTAAAGTTATTCCCGATATATTCATTAACTCAAATGACGATGAAAAAATTATTCACTCTCTTTTTAATCCCGGTTTTTTTTCTTGGTAATTGTCAAAAAGAACCGGTAAATACGAGTCCGAAACCTATTAATCTGGATCAGAAATCATTGTCGCTGCTTCAAGCTGATAATGCATTTGGCTTTGATGTTTTCAGAGAGATCTCCAATAGTGAAGATGATAGCAAAAATATTATGATCTCACCTTTAAGTATTTCCCTGGCACTGGCCATGACTTATAATGGCGCCGACGGGGAAACAAAGGAAGCCATGGAAAATGTATTGCACCTTCATGGGCTTAGCACCGAGGATATAAATAAGTCTTATCAAAGCCTGATAAATGCCTTATTGAGTGTGGACCCAAAGGTGATAATGGAAATAGCCAACTCAATTTGGTACCGCGATGATTTTTCTGTGGAAGAGGATTTTCTGAATATTAATAAAACCTATTATGATGCTGAGGTAACCGGACTGGATTTTTCTGATCCTGCTTCTGTTGATATCATCAACCAGTGGGTTTCAGATAAAACGCATGCTAAAATTGATAAAATCATTGATCAGATAAATCCACTGGATGTTATGTTCCTTATAAATGCCATTTATTTTAAAGGAACATGGAAATATGAGTTTGATAAAAATGATACACATGAGGCGCCTTTTTACGATGAAAATGGCAACTTCCTCAAGGATGTGCAAATGATGATGATTGAAGCGGATTTAAATTACACCTCAAATGATCTTTTTCATGCTATTGAACTGCCTTATGGCCAGGGAAATTACAGCATGATCGTAATGCTGCCACAATCCGGAGTTTCAATCGACAGCCTTGTAAACAATATGAACAATGACACCTGGAAAACATGGATGGAAGGTTTTTACAACAGGCTGGATTTTGATGTATTCTTACCGAAATTTAAATTCGAATTTGAGAAAGAATTAAAAGAGGTTCTTTCACAATTGGGGATGGGGATTGCTTTTGACCCAAATGGCGATGCTGATTTTTCAAAGATCAACTCTTCTATTTATCTGTATATCTCCTCCGTAAAACATAAAACATTTATTGAAGTTAACGAAGAAGGAACAGAAGCTGCTGCAGTGACCTCGGTAACCGTGGGAACAACCACCATTGGACCTGCAAACGAATTCAGGGCTGATCATCCATTTGTTTTTGTAATAAAAGAAAAATATACTGACGCAATTATGTTTATGGGTAAGGTTGCTAAGCCGGAAACAGGGTCGTGATGCTGCCGCTATTTATTTTGAAAAATTAAAATTGCTGTTATTAACAAGTTATATCAAATTTTGGCAATGACTGGGGACGAGATAAAATCACAGTGAAATGAAAAAATTTCTTTTTCTGACACTATTACTTCTTTACTGCGTTTACTCAAAGAGTCAAACAATTTTAACAGACGATTACAAAAAAAATGAAATCGGTGTAAATCTTTTTAGTTTATTACCAACTCCAGTATATGATTTATTCAAGTTTGATTATTCATACTCACTTACATATTTGGGAGGTATTTATTATAAAAGGCATGTAAACAATATTATTCTCCGGGTACTTATTACATATCGAGAGATTCATGAAGGCCCAACTAATATAGGTGATTGGATGAGCGAAAGAAAATATAATGAGGGCATATTGAAATTTGGCATCAATAGACAAATTAATATTCTTAATAGTAAAACAATAATTCCATATTTCGGTGCGGACTTACTTTTGAAACTCTCAAATTTTGAAGGGTTTGAGGGTGGAGGTTTCACTGGAACTTATGCATCATACAAAAACCAGTCTAAAGGGATTGGAATATCACCAATAATAGGTTTTCGAATTAATTTTACCAAAAGGATCGCAATGAATATTGAAACTTCAGTTGACCTAATGTTTTTAGATAGTGAAATAAATACAACTGTCCATCAACATGGAGATCAATTAAGTAATCTTTACTCAAATGAAACTGAGTTCCGCAATTACTGGAATCCAATTTCAATGTGTACCATTAGTTACAAATTCTAATCAGGAACTACTAAAACTGTATATAACAAATAGTTAGGCGCAGGTTGAAAATTACAAGATTATGAATCAAAAAATACTGACATTAGCAATAACCACTTCAGTTATAATAATCTTATTCCTCTCCGCATGCAGTGAAGAACCATATCATCCGTATGAAATAATTATTTCTGATACCCCAGCTAATCTTAAAGGGCTAAATTCTATTTACGATGACTATAATGCTATCTTACTACCAGAACCTCAGCGTTTAGACATATACTTTTCTTCTAATAGAAACAGTAAGGGTCAGGATTTTGACATAAATGCTCAATGTATTGATATTTCCTACGACTTGGAAGAGCATTATTTTCTAAAGATTGAAATTTCAAATGACTATCCTCAGTATTCATTTAACTTACTTCCTGTAATAAACACAGACAACAATGAATACGGACCATATATTTATCCAAAAGGGAATAATAAATTCATTTTTATGTATGCAACAGAAGAAAACGGTGTTTTTAACATAAAATATGTATATGGAAACATATCGCATTTAGCACATTATGATTCAGATGAAACTATTTATGGACCATCCAATGTGACAATCTTAAATTCGGAGAAAGATGATCTTTACCCATCAATAAATCCCAACAATAATGAAATCTATTTTTGCAGCAACAGAGAAAACAATAATTTCAATATTTATAAAGCCCGAATCCCATTAGTATATGATATTACTTCTGTTTTTGAAGATACGGTTAATGTTGAGATAGAAAAAGAGAGTTCCCTCTCAGGCTCATACGATGATAAGTGCCCTTTCCTTAATAAGAACCTATTGGTATTTACTTCCAATAGAGAAGGAGGTTACGGTGGGTTTGATCTTTGGTATTCACAATTAGTTGATAACTCGTGGACTGAACCAGTGAATTTTGGAAGCAAAATTAATTCTGAATATGATGAATACAGACCTATAACTTTTCAGTATGATTATTTTAATTTAATGATTTTTTCATCAAACAGACAGGGAGGCAAAGGAGGATTTGATTTGTATTGTGTAAAAATTGAAGAATTGATTGAATAAACAGGTTTAAAATATAAACTATGAAAACATTATTCTATATAGTTCTGGTTCCGGCATTATTGCTTGGAAGCTGCCAGAAAACTCCCGGCCCGCTTCCGGGACCAAAACCTATTAATCTGGATCAGAAATCATTGTCACTGCTTGAAGCAGACAACGCTTTTGCTTTTGAGATCTTTAAAGAAATTTCGCAGAGTGAAGAAGATGGAAAGAATATAATGATCTCTCCTCTGAGTATTTCCCTTGCCCTGGCCATGACTTACAATGGAGCAGATGGAGAAACTAAAGAAGCCATGGAAGATGTATTGCACCTTCATGGCCTCAGTACCGAAGACATCAACAAATCATATCAGAGTCTTATTAATGCTTTATTGAGTGTTGACCCCAAAGTGATAATGGAAATTGCTAACTCAATCTGGTACCGCGATGATTTTTCTGTGGAAGATGATTTTCTGAATATCAATAAAACCTATTACGATGCGGAGGTAACCCAATTGAATTTCTCTGATCCTGCTTCTGTTGATATCATCAACCAGTGGGTTTCAGATAAAACGCATGAGAAAATCACAAAAATCATTGAGCAGATTAATCGTGACGATGTAATGTTCCTGATAAATGCCATTTATTTTAAAGGAACATGGAAATATGAATTTGATAAAAATGATACTCATGAGGCGCCTTTTTATGATGAAAATGGCAACTTCCTCAGGGATATACAAATGATGATGATTGAGGGGGATTTTAATTACACCTCAAATGTTTTTTTTCATGCTATTGAACTGCCTTATGGCCAGGGAAATTACAGCATGATCGTGATGCTGCCACAATCCGGAGTTTCAATCGACAGCCTTATTAATAATATGAATAAAAATAACTGGGAAACCTGGATGGAAAGTTTTTACAACAGGCCGGATTTTGAAGTATTCTTACCGAAATTCAAATTTGAATTTGAGAAAGAATTAAAAAAGGTTCTTTCACAATTGGGAATGGGAATTGCTTTTGGCCAAAATGGCAACGCTGATTTTTCAAAAATTAATCCAAATGAAGATCTTTTTATTTCCTCAGTTAAGCACAAAACTTTCATCGAGGTAAATGAAGAAGGAACAGAAGCTGCTGCAGTGACTTCGGTAACGATAAGCAGAGGTGTCTCTGCAAATGAATTCCGGGCAAATCATCCTTTTATATTTGTAATAAAGGAAAAATTTACTAACGCGATCATGTTTATGGGAAGGGTAACTGACCCGGAAGCAGGATTATAATTTTTTAAACTAAAATCAACAAAATGAAAAAAATATTTCTTTTACTGGTATTACCGGCGCTACTTATTTGTAGCTGCCAGAAAAATCCTGGCCCGCTTCCGGGACCAAAACCAATTAATCTGGATCAGAAATCACTTGAACTCCTGCAAACAAGCAACGATTTTGCTTTTGATATTTTTAAGGAGATTGTGTCGAATGAAGAAAACGAAAATAACCTGATGATCTCTCCGCTCAGTATCTCCCTTGCCCTGGCCATGACCTACAATGGTGCAGATGGTGATACAAAGGAAGCTTTTGAAAAAGTATTACATCTCAATGGGTTAAGTGTGGAAGAGATCAACCAATCCTATCAAAAGCTGGTCAGTGCTTTGCTCAGTGTTGACCCAAAAGTGATAATGGAAATCGCCAACTCAATATGGTACCGCGATGATTTTTATGTGGAAAATGATTTCCTGAATATCAATAAAAATTATTATGATGCAGAAGTTACAGACCTCGATTTTACCGATCCCGCTTCTGTTGACGTAATCAACAATTGGGTTTCAGATAAAACGCATGAGAAGATTGACAAAATCATTGAGAAGATTGACCCGGAAAATGTAATGTTCCTGATCAACGCGGTTTACTTTAAAGGCATCTGGAAATACCAGTTTAATAAAAATGACACTAAAGATGAACCTTTTTATAACCAAAACGGTGATCTTCTGAATAATGTAAAAATGATGTCGTTTAAGGAAAAAATAAGCTACGCTTCAAACGACCTTTTCCAGGCTGTTGAGTTGCCTTACGGACAGGGAAATTTTACAATGATCGTTTTGCTTCCCAAATATCATGTTTCATTAGACAATCTCGTTTCTGAAATGAACTCCGCGAACTGGGAAACCTGGATGGAAAGTTTCTCAAATGAAACCGAAGTAAATGTTTACCTGCCCAAATTTAAAGTGGAATACAAAAAAGAACTAATACCTGACCTTGCACAACTGGGAATGGGTATCGCTTTCTCTGATTTTGCCGATTTTACCAAAATCAATAAAAACGGCGGTTTGTATATTTCATCGGTAAAACACAAAACTTTCATCGAAGTGGATGAAGAAGGTACCGAAGCAGCAGCCGTAACTTCAGTTACCGTTAGTTTTACATCTGCTGGAGGCGGTGGTGATGTAAGCATCGAATTCAGGGCCGATCATCCCTTTATTTATGTGATCAGGGAAAAATATACCGGTGCCATTATATTTATGGGGAAAATTGCTGAGCCGGAAACAGAGTCATGATGCTGTCATTGTTATTATCAGCAAGTTGGCGGTAATGCAGAAACAAAGACGCAACCATATATATTAAATGAATATCCATTATGAAATATAAAAAATTGATATGACATGAAACCACAAACAAAACTATTGTTCTATTTTGTCTTTGTCATTCTTTTTGCTAATTGCAGTAAAATTGAAAATCCAAATATAAATGATGGCTTAAACTTTTACTTGACCAAAAATAATTTGGTCGATAATTTTACTACTACAGACTACAACACAATTAATATTGATACAATTGAACTTTACAATGAACCATTCATTTCATATAACAATATTGCTTATTATGACACTTCTATGTTTAATGAAGTAATTTTAGGACTAAAGAGCAATAAAAACAATATTGAATTTGCAGGTAATAAAAGAATGTTCGTTGCAAAAATAGATGATAAACCAATTTATTTTGGATTTCTTTGGTCCATCTTAATCTCAAAAGGAAGCAATTGGATTTTTATCGAAGACCCACAAGAACAGAATGGTATAGGAACTAATGAATTAAGAATCTTAACAAATACAAAATGTGATAATCAGGTAATTAATCCGGAATTATTAAACAGATTAATGATTGACAATAAATTAAAATAACA
>JAUWMO010000031.1 GCA_030613125.1 Bacteroidota bacterium
TAGATTGTTATTATACTGGAAAAGGAATATCCATACAGGTAAAATATTTGGGTGAGTTTGCTCAATAAAATTAATAAATGAAATTAAACACTATTAAGTAAAACAATTGCATAGGCAGATACGCCTTCCTCCCTTCCTGCAAATCCCAACCTTTCAGTTGTTGTGGCTTTAACAGAAATTTGTTCTTCTTTAATTTGTAAGGTGTTTGCAAGTTGTATTCTCATTGCCGGAATATACTCTTTTATTTTAGGTGTTTGAAGACAAATAGTGCTATCGATATTAATTATTGAATACCTTTTTTTATGAATCAGCCGGGTAGTTTCCTGTAGTAAAACTTTACTGTCAATTCCTTTATACTTAATATCAGTATCTGGAAAGTGGGTTCCTATATCGTTAAGATTGGCCGCGCCAAGAAGAGCATCAATAATAGCGTGGATCAATACGTCCCCATCGGAGTGGCCAATTGTTCCTTTGTTATGAGGAACCACTATCCCGCCAAGGGAAAGGTCAAAACCCGTTTTTAATTTATGAACATCATATCCGATCCCAACCCTGAAGGACATTAGTGCTTTTTATTATTCTGTGTGTTAAATGAATCAAAATCAAATGCCAGAGAAAATCTTAAGGTATTTGATAAGGGGTGATTCTGATGCACGGGGATTAAATACGAGAAGTCCAGTGAAAATACATTAAGTTTCAATCCAAGACCAACGGTAAAAAATTTACGATTTCCCTTTGTTGCATGTTCATGAAAATATCCTCCACGAACAGCGAATTGCTTATTATACCAATATTCTAATCCAACAGAATAGGATATTTCGTGAAACTCTTCCTTAATACCTCCGGGCGCATCGTAAAAGGACTGAAACATTCCTACAGGAACGGATACACGGGGATTCTTCCCGTATTTAATATATGTTTCACTTTCCGTGACAATAGTCCCATCATCCATAGTGTCATTTGGTTCCCAGTATACGGGAGGTGTGGGAACCAGGAGTTTATTCAGATCTACAGCCAGGGCAATTGAATTGTACTCATCAAGATCAAGGCTAAAGATTCCGCCGATTCTAAGGTTTGTTGGAATAAAATCGGGGTTCTGATCATCTGTATATGATATTTTTGTACCAATATTAGAAATATTTACTCCAAAACCAGCGTTACCATTCAGATTAAAGATTTCAATGTCATGATTATAATACATAGAAACATCTGCTGCAAAAGAGTGGCCAGGTTTAGTTTCAGCACCAGCCACAGATGTTCCTCCCGTAAGATTCGAATATATATATCTAAAAACCACCCCACCAGAGATATAATCTGAAAAAACCCTTGAATATCCTAAATCAAAAGAGAATTCATTTGGGTTGAAATTTCTGGTAGTATTACCAAATATGTCAGTAAAAGTTATATTCCCCAATGAAAAATAGAGCAAAGAGCCGCTAATAACCTGCTTATTGTCAATCCTGTAATATCCGCTAAGATATGCCAGATTGATATCATTAATTAAGTTTCGTAACCATGGTGAATAGGATATACTTACACCGCCCTTTCCTTTAATAAATGCATATTTTGCCGGATTCCAATGCTGTGAATTTATATCAGGTGATGTAGCTGCACCTACATCTCCCATTCCTCCAGCCCTGGAATCGGGGGCAATGTTCAGGAAAGGAACAGCAGTTTGAATGGCGTTGATCTGACCGGTAACCTCACCACGTGATATCTGTGAATATGCCTGAATAACCACTGATATCCAAACTAATAGTGTCAATAAAATGTATGCTTTTCTTCTAATCATTTCTTCCAAAAATTCGTGCGATAAATATAACTAAATTAAATACAGGTTATTTTACTTTTATCATTTTACCTGAAATATAAGAAGTAGAACCATCCTGGGAGGTAACGCTTATACGGTAAATATATAAACCGGCACCCAAATTGTTTCCTCTGTCATCTTTTCCATCCCATTCGATTGGCCCCAACCTGTAACCGGCAGAGTAATAACGTTCATTAATCGTTTTAATTATTTCCCCTGTTAAAGAAAATATTCTGATATCCACATCTAATTCATTATCAGCAAGATTGTGCTCCAGGATAAAATTTGTTTCGTGCCTGAAAGGGTTGGGATAATTAATAAGGTTTTGCAGGGAAGGTTTGTTTGAGGAAATGACTCTGAACTCAATGCTTACAACTGAGGAATTATTATTAATATCCCATACTTTTAGGCTTATTGAATGGTTTCCTTCTGGAAGCTTCGATAGGGGGTACCTGATACTTCCACTCTGGTAGCTATCAAGATCAGACTCGTAATAATTATTCAGGATGATTGGAGAGTTGTAATTTCCATCCAGGATACCAACTATATCATGCCCGATGCCGGTGCCCAGTGTATTAATGCCTGATTTATCTGATACAAGTGCAAAGATTACAGGATCAGGATCAGTTATTCCACCAGACACGAATAAATTATCGTTCATAAATAATTGAATTTCCGGACCCGTATTGTCTGTTTCGGCTGAGTTGGAAACCCCACCTATTAAGAAATCCTGGTAATATCCCTGTGCATCTGTTTCGCCACTTTCAGTTTGAAAATAATAACCAATTTTACCCTCGCCGGTTTTGAATGATATGTCTTTTGGTACCGGAAAAGTAAAATTGAATTTACCATTTTCAATTGTATTTTTCCCCTTATAAATGATTTTATCCCTTACCTGAAACTCCATTACCGGAGTACCGTCATTACTTAGGGTTTTTATAGTTGATTCCTTATCATACACCTGAGGCATTATGATCCCGTTTAAATCATTTAAAATATTTCCTGAGCGGTCAGTTATATGTCCTGATATTGTATACTGTCCTAATGCTTTTAATGTATCTGTGAAATCGGATGCGTAGGTTCCGTTTATTGAATCGGTAACTATAAAATATTCAGGATAGGAAAGAACAAGTGCGGGATCTCCAAGTAAAGTAAAATTCCTTTTATTTATACCTGAACCTGATTCATTTTTTGTCATCCTGAGAATATCTCCAAGGCGTAACCGATTTCCATTTGTATCACTTTCAAAAACATGTTTGTAGAAATTCCGGTTCAGAATAAAATTAGGGCTGGAATATACCAAACGGGTTGTAGTTAATAAGGCTATACCTCCGCCTTCGGGATTTAATAAAACCAGTTCACCCGCAGAAGTACGCCTCGTAATTTCTCCATAAATATCCCTTTCGATATCATCGAACCTGCTGAATTCACAGGTTGCTGTAATAAAGAGGGGGAGTTTGTTTTTATTTGTCCAGGAATTAATGTCATTAATTCCCAAAATATTCTCATGTGCCAATCCCCTTTCACTTCCATGCCCTGTATAATTTATTATCAGAGTTCCATTTTGGATATCTTCATTAATAGCTTTGTTCACCTCAGGGTATGATTCGCCACTTGGTGAAGATACCTGTACATAGGAATCGAGGAATATCTTGTGAATATTAAATGAGGGGTATGCAGTGTCGATATATTCACATAAGGTATTGGCATCTCTCATATGGATGTTGTTATCTTCATCATCGCCTACAAAGCAAAGACGGTTCCTCCATTCTCCAAAAGATTTTTGATCATAGTAGTTAAGTATTTTATCCACAACAATTGTTGCTTCCTCTTCAGAGTTTACAGGAATCCTGCCAATACCAATATCTACCAGACCGGTAGCTCCCCCCTCGGTATCATCCAGTAAACCATAAAAGTCGTCTGTAACATATGACTGGGTATATATCAGGGAATTGTCAGATTGGTAAGTTGGTATAAAATTAGGATTATTTTCATGAGTTGACCGGTTGTCAAAAGAACCATCCCCAAATAGAAGAAGGTACTTTGGGATATTTTCCGGTGTAGCCTTGTCATATAACGTTTTCATGAAGTTTCGTATTGCCCCCGGATCACATGCACCTGAAGAGAACTCATTGTAAATATGTTGGGGTGTAACAACCTCAATCCGCAATTGATCATTTTCTCTGTGAAAATTTGCAAGTCTTTCAGCTTCAGAAATAAAATCAGATGGTGAAATAATAATCATATCAATATTTTCAAAAGAAGTCAGATCCTGGTTCTCTAAGCTGGCATTTGCTATTTCCGGAGATAGAAATCCTGATTGATCAAATGCAATAAACTCCCGAAGAGAATCAGTATATGTTGTATAATTCATGCCTGAACCTTCTATGGTTGTAGTAACCCTTTTAATATTATGTTTATCGGTGATATCCCATACTGTGACATTATCTCCGGTATTTTGAAGATGAAACTTTGTTATGAGTCCTTCGCTGGTTGATTGAAGATCACGGAATTGCATCTGATGACCTTCATAAACCAAATGTTTTCTTACATTTATATCTATATAGTCCAGCCAAAAAAGTGCATCCTGACCATTTCCACTTGTAACCTGAATACCCATAGTAAGGTTGTCCCCTGAAATAAGGAATTCAGAATTTAGTGTGCGGGCTCTTGCATAATTAGAAGTATAACTAAACATATTTACTTCCTGTATAGAATAAGTTTCAAATACCTGACCATTCATTGATATCTGGAAGTTACTTTGGGATGGTGAGCGGGCGGCAGTTCTCATCTTCGTTTTTGCTGTTGTTGAGATGACCAGATTTGAACCGGGAAAATCTATTTGAGTTAAAGAAAAACCAGAAATAGGTTCAAACCATTGCTTCCCTGAATGAATTAAGTTTTCAGTTTCAATCTCATGATAAAAATACTGATCATATTGATATGTATCATGGTTTGATATCGCACCAGGGGAAGGTTCTTCCTCAATACGTTTTCCTGTTCCTGCATCTGAGGTAATAAAATAATAAGATGCTTCATCATAGCCATGTAGTGTATGAATAAACATTTCTGATGAAATGTCGTAGTTCCAGGTTACGGGTCCTTCTGCAAAGAATAATAAATAGTCACCTTCATTAAATACCCCATCAATACCTTTTTCAAGCCATATTGCATTTTCTGTTAAATAAGTATCATGTGGTATATTGTTCATAACAGGTAACATGTTTCCCCCATTCCCGAAAATTCTTGGTTGTGTGGGATTACTTAGCCCCATACTGATCAGTTCATCATATGTAATTTTATAAATTCCGGTTTCTGTTATTTTAAGCTTAATCCATTTTCCTGTGCTTAAGATCGAACCAGAAGGGGTTTTGTCATATAATGCTTTTTTCTGGCTTTTAATATCTTTAGCCCCGGAGAGAATGATCTCAAGATTTTCAATCCAGTAAATAGTACCAGTTTTTTTTTCTTTTATAAATGGAGTAATAGATAAGTCCAGATAATCTTTTTTCCTTAATGACATAATTGAAAAAAAATAAGCCGGTTCTTCATGTAAATCAGGCAGTTGTCCGATTAAGTTCATGATACCGGGATCAAGTTTATGAACCTTTAATATTTTGATTTCTACATTATTTAAATGTTCAGGGATGGGAATAAGTTCATGATACAAAGGCAGAGAACTTTTGTCAAGATCATAAGAACAATTGTTGAAGTGTAATATGAACAGAGGTTTGTCAGGTCTTTCATCATTTATGAATATATCCTCTGCCTTCTTAATTGAAATTTTACCCAGGGTCCTTTGATAACTGAAACTCTGTGCTGAAACTGGATATAATAAGAAACCGGCAATTATCGATATTAAAAGTAAGAATCTCAAATTCAGACTATCTTAAGAAAATCATTAAATTAATATGTGTGCCTGTAATACCTCAACTTATCATTTACCTTTGGTTATCATTTACCTTTGGGTCTTACACAATAAACAGGGTATTTTACAGTTTGCCCAAATAAACGCAAATATTAATGAAATATTGCTATTTTCACATTGACAGGTTGAAAGAAAGCTATTCAGGTATTTATGGAAAGAATTGGTACAAAAATTTTACTAATTAGGGTTCTTGCCGGGTTACTGTACATTTTTATATACTATATAACTTTGCCGGTGACCGCTAAGGCACAGGACCCTGTTTTTTCACAAACTTATGCCGGATATCTATATATCAATCCTGGTTTTGCTGGATCTATTGGCGAAAAAAAGATCTCATTAAGTTACCGCAACCAGTGGCCCGGGAATCTGACAAAATACGAAACTTTTTATGCATCATATGATCAGCCAGTGGAATTACTTCATGGAGGGATTGGAGTATTTATGTCAAATGACAGGGTTGGAGCCGGATTTACTAACAATTTCAATATTTCGGCAATCTATGCATATCATCTGCGGGTTTTACATGATTTTTTTATTCATGCCGGATTTCAGGTATCATTTAACCAACGCAAAATAGATGTTGATAATTTAATTTTTCCTGATATGATTAATCCTTCTCAGGGAATTATATTACCAACTCAGGAAGTTATTGGTGATGGACAAAAAATATATATGGATTATTCGGTTGGATTTTTAGGTTATTCCGGAAATTGGTTTGGTGGAGTTGCCATACTTCATTTAACAAAGCCCAGCCTGTCTAACTCCGAAGTTGAGGGGGCGTCACTTGCAAGGAAATTCTCAGTTCATTTAGCAAGGAACTTTATCCTTAATCACGGATCGGGCAAAAGAGAGCTATGGACTGTAACACCGGAGGTTTTATACAGCATTCAAAAAAAGATAATGTATTTAAATTATGGTGTTGTAGTTTCCAGAAATCCTGTATCACTGGGGGTTTACACAAGGCATGATCTACAATTTGATTTTTCCACAATGATTTTTGCTATAGGTTTTTCAAACCTTTTCATGGATTTTACGTACAGTTATGATGTTTATATTGGTCAAAAAAAAATTAATCCTTTTGGCGGAGCTCATGAGGTTTCAATATCTTTCAGATTGCCATATGGAAAAAAAAGAAAAGAGGCGAGGGCAATAAATATACCAAGGATTTAGTTAGTTTGAAAAACACGAGATTAAATGCACAAAATATTCTTATATTTGAAATTTAGTATTAGTAAAATCTGTAAAATTTTAATAGCCATGAATATCAGAAAAGTTAAATCATTGCCAGTTATCCTGGTTGGATTTCTTTTTATTACATCTTGCGGTATTTTCGGTGGAGGTAGTAAAAATGAGTCTTCAACAACCGGTTGGGCTTACAATGAGCCGGAATTTGGCGGATTTGAAGTCATTGACGGATTTGAACAAGTTACTGGCCCCGGGTTGGTGCTGATTGAGGGAGGAACTTTTACCATGGGCCGTGTAGAGCAGGATGTAATGTATAACTGGGATAATATGCCCAGGAGGGTAACTGTTTCATCTTTTTATATGGATGAGACTGAAGTTAGGAATGTTGATTACAGAGAGTATCTGTACTGGATGAGCAGGGTTTATGTTGATTATCCCGAGGTTTCCAGGAGGGCTTTACCTGATACACTTGTATGGAGAAGTCCACTTGGATATAATGAACCTTATGTAAAGTATTATTTCCGGTATCCTTCCTATAATGAATATCCGATAGTAGGTGTTTCCTGGCTTCAGGCAAATGATTATTGTGCCTGGAGATCTGACAGGGTAAATGAGAAAGTACTTATTGACGAAGGGATTTTAAATTATGATCCTAATCAGATAAATGAGGAAAATTTTAACACAGAAGCATATCTTGCAGGTCAATATGAAGGATTGGTAAATCAAAATCTCCCCAGCATGGATCCTAATAAAGAGGAAAGAAGGGTTATGCTGGAGGATGGTATATTATTACCCAGATATAGACTTCCCACTGAAGCAGAATGGGAATATGCAGCCATTGCACTCATTGGAAACACATTTGAGGAAAGAGTTTATGAAAGACGGGTGTATCCGTGGGATGGTCATTATTTAAGAAATTCACACAGAAAATCACGGGGTACGTTTATGGCTAATTTCTCACGGGGGCGGGGTGACCTTATGGGAGTTGCCGGTAACTTGAATGATAATGCCAGTATTACTGCCCCGGTAAAATCGTATTGGCCTAATGATAATAATCTTTATTGCATGGCCGGGAATGTGAGTGAATGGGTACAGGATGTGTATCGTCCTATGAGTCATGAAGAGGTGGATGAATTTAATCCTTTCAGGGGAAATATTTTTATGACAGTTGCAAAGAATGAAGATGGTACTATAACAGAAAAAGACAGCCTTGGAAGACTTAGATATGTTGAAATAAATCCTTCAAGGGTAGCTGGAAGATATAATTACCAGAAGGCTGATTACAGGAATTACAGGGATGGCGATGTGTTATCATCATTAAAACCTGATGATAATGTAGACTGGAATGTAGAAGATACTGGTGGATCAGGGAGAATGTATACTCAGGGAACCAATGACTTCAATACACTTATCAATGACAATGCCAGGGTTTATAAAGGTGGATCATGGAGAGACAAACCCTATTGGTTGACTCCTGGTTCCAGGAGGTTCCTTGATCAGTCTGTTTCAAGGGATGACCTGGGTTTCAGGTGTGCAATGATCCGTGTTGGCTCTCCTGCCGGTTATTAAAAGAAATTTATTGTTACATTAAAAACCTCATTTCATAATGGGGTTTTTTTGTATCTTGATTTGTTTATGAGTATAAAAGAGTTATACAGAATATTTCTTGACTTTCCATTTATCACAACCGATTCAAGAAAGGTTGTAAAGGATTCATTGTTTTTTGCATTGAGAGGGGAACAATTCGATGGTAATAAATATGCCGGACAGGCACTTGAAAGAGGATGTTCGTTTGCTGTTGTTGATGATAAAGATACAATTGCAGATGATCGCTATATATTTGTCAATGATACTTTAGAGACTTTACAGAGGCTTGCAGAATACCATAGAGAACAATTGGATATTAAACTTATAGCTATAACCGGTTCCAATGGAAAAACCACGACAAAAGAACTGGTAACAGGTATCCTTGCTAAAAAATTTAAGCTGATTTCGACCCAGGGAAATTTGAATAACCACATTGGTGTCCCTCTTACGTTACTACAAATGAAACAGGATACACAAATAGCTGTTATTGAAATGGGGGCCAATCATTGTGGAGAGATAGCATATTTGTGCAAAATAGCCAAACCAACGTATGGATTGATAACTAATATCGGACATGCACATATTGAAGGATTTGGGTCGTACGCTAATATTATTGAAGCAAAAGCTGAACTTTACGAGTGGATAAGAAAAAACAATGGCATTATTTTTCAGAATAGCGAAAATCCTGTTTTGCATGGGATATCAAATACTGCTGATAATATCATTTCATATGGTACCAGAGTTGATGATAAAAATAATTTTTCCGTAATTAATGCTGATCCAACCCTTGAGATACTGTGGAAATACAGAAAAGAAGAGATAGTTTTAAATACTAACCTTTTTGGAACATATAATATTGAGAATATTATGGCTGCAATTGCCATTGGAATTTATTTCGGAGTTGAACCGTACCTGATAAAAAATGCTATAGAGTCTTACAAGCCTCAAAACAACAGGTCACAAATAAAAAAAACTACTGAGAACCTCCTCATACTTGATGCTTATAATGCTAATCCGACCAGTATAATGGCATCAATTAATGATTTTTTAAATATTTCAGGATTAAATAAAATTATGTTTCTTGGAGATATGTATGAGTTGGGTAAGGAATCAGAAAATGAGCATAAGAAAATTGTAGAATTTATAAAAGATAAAAATGTTCTAAAGATTTATCTGATTGGGAAAGATTTTTCAAAAGCAGCCGGTAACACTTCTTTTACTTGCTTCGACAACATAGATGAATGCATAAAACATATAATTGCAAATCCCATTAAAACTTCAACAATTCTACTAAAAGGATCCAGGATGATGAATTTGGAGAGACTAATCCCTTATCTCTAAAAATGTTATCAGGGTAGGTTTAAATGCTGGTTAATTTACATTCCGCAAACCGATAAAACAATTTAAGAAATTAATTTTCAGGAGTTGATCTGTTTGTAAACAGCAGATTTATCTCAACAATTTCTGGTCTGTTGCCAATTCTTACCGGAGGTCCCCAGGTGCCATATCCGGATGAAACGTAGTAATGTGTATTACCCTTTTTACAATATCCCCAGCTTAACTCAAATATTTTTTTAATTAATCATTAAACTTCAAGTCAGTAAATCTTCTTTTATGCTTTAAATAGAACTGAATAATTATACTATTTCTGAGAACTTTTGAAGGATAGTCATTAATTTCAAGTTTATCAGATTTTCGAATTTTATTATATTTCTTTATGGCAGAGTAAAAATGAATATGTGCTTTTAAAACGGCAGCAAAATATAAAAACTTTAAACCTAATAAAAATTTAAAAGCCGCAACACCATCCAATATCAGTCGCAAAGCAATAATTGGTAAAACTTTGTTTTTTGGCAGGTTTTTGTAGAGTAATATCAGGTTATTTCTGAAATTTAAATATAGCTTTCGTGGGTGTTCATTTGGCAAAGTTCCACCACCAACGTGATAAATTGTTGAGTGGGGAGTATATAATATATTGTATCCCCGGTTTTTCAATCTCCAGCAAAGATCAATCTCTTCCATATGCGCAAACATATAAGAATCAAAACCACCTGATTTATGGAAAATATCAGCCCTGATACACATGCAGGCACCTGTAGCCCAAAAGATCTCTTGCTCCTGGTCGTATTGACCCGTATCTTTTTCAATATCATTCAGGATCCTGCCACGGCAAAAGGGATATCCTAACTTATCAATAAATCCTCCTGCTGCACCTGCGTATTCAAAATATTCTTTATTATTATAAGCTTTTATTTTTGGCATTACAATGGCGGCATTATCCTTTTTATCCAGCATCTTGATCAGGGGATCTATCCAGCCTTTTGTAACTTCAATATCGGAATTTAAAAGAATATAATATTGTGCGTTAATATTATTTAATGCTCTGTTATATCCTTCAGCAAAACCATAATTTTTATCTAATAGTATTAACTTCACCTTTGGAAACCTGGTACGAAGGAGGTTTACAGAATTGTCAACCGAACCATTATCAGCCACAAAGATTTTAATATTCTTGCCAGATGAATGTTTAATTACACCGGGAAGGAATCTCATCAGATAGTTTTCACCATTCCAATTCAATATGACAACTGCTATCTCGATCATGTTTTTATAAAACAGGTTCAGTACAAATATTCATTACAGTTTAAAAAACAGTTGACTTTTTACCTGACATGTGAATAATGAATTACTTGTGCAGCATAATTTGGTTAATGGTTTGGTAGAATTCGTTAAAAATTAAGGAATTTGCTGCAATAATCTCATTGCCGAAAAGATAATTGCTTCCACCGGAAAAATCACAAATTTTTCCTCCAGCTTGTTGCACAATAATTGCTCCGGCTGCAACATCCCAGGGGCTCAAATTGTATTCATAGAATCCCTCAAACTGGCCCCTTGCAAGATATGCAAGATCTACGGCAGCTGATCCAAGACGCCTTAAACCATGTGAATTTTCCATAAAGAACTCAAGACTTTTTAAAAAAGAGCTCATGTTGGAAAAATCACTGTAAGGAAACCCGGTTGCTATTAGAGAATCTTTAAGTGAGTTTTTTAGTGAAACTTCAATTCTTTTTTTGTTACAGAAGGCGCCACTATTTTCCCATGCATAAAATATTTCATCTGCACCTATTTCGTAGATCACTCCAAGTACCAACTCATTGTTCCTTGTCAAGGCAATACTTACAGCATATGGATAGAGTCCATGAATGAAGTTAGTAGTTCCATCCAGGGGGTCCACAATCCAATTATAGATTTCGCCTTTAATAAAGTGTGTGTTTTCCTCGGCAAGAAAACCGGCTTCAGGAATAATATCCATTAAATTTTTATAAATGAATTCTTCAGAGGCTTTATCGACATTTGTTACAAAATCGTGAAGGCCTTTACTTTGGACCTGGTCTAATGAAAAATTTATTCTTTCATTTCGAATAAGGTTACCAGCTTTTTTAGCAGTTTCTGTTACTTTTTCACATATTGTTTCCAGGTTCACTTTATAAATTGTTAGTAATTATTATTAAACGAGAGCAGGAGGTCAAATATAGATAAGAAGAATCACTTTATTTTTGATTTTTCACCAGACTGTTATTTTTAATTTGATGGTAAAGTTCTATCTGGGAATTAATTTGTTTTCCTCCTGTTCTTTTATATTGGTTATCCTGTTTGTCATTCAGTATCCTTGCCTTTACATTATCTGTTAGCAGAAGGTTAATAATACTTTTCAATTCACTCTGCAGGCCCGGATCAAAAATGGGACAGGCTACCTCTACACGGTGGTCAAGATTTCGTGGCATCCAGTCTGCTGAACTGATATAATATAATTCATCACCATCATTTCCGAAAATAAATATCCTTGAATGCTCGAGGAACCGGCCTACAATGCTAATTGCAGTGATATTATCGCTCAAACCTGGCACCCCTGGTTTAAGGGAACATATGCCCCTGACTATCAGCGTTATTTTCACACCTGCTTTGCTTGCAGAATATATTTTTTTTATCATTTTTCTATCAACCAGGTTATTTACCTTCAGAATAAAATAAGCCTTCTTCCCAGCTTTGGCATTCCTGATCTCATTGGTGATCAATCCAAGCAATTTTTTTTTCATATGTACCGGAGAAACTAACAATTGCTTAAAATAAACCGGTTTAAATGGGTATTCAATAAAATTAAATACAGATTTGATTTCCCTGGTGATTTCATTATTTGCCGTAAATAGGGTTACATCAGAATACACATTTGCAGTTCCTTCATGGAAATTACCGGTACTTATACCTGCAATATATTGTGTCTTATTATGATTTGACTTTTTACCAATCAGAAGCATTTTAGCATGCACCTTTAATCCGGGTATGCCAAAAATCACTTTTGCGCCCACTTCTTCAAGCTTTTTCGACCAGTAAATATTAGATTCCTCATCAAATCTGGCCTGGAGTTCTATGACGACCGTAACTGACTTACCATTCATACATGCATTAATCAAAGCATTAATCACCATTGAAATACGGGCAACGCGATAGAGGCTAATTCCTATTGATGTTACTTTAGGGTCAATAGCTGCCTCACGTATCAGATTGATGAGTTGTGAAAAGTTATGATATGGGAAATAAAGCAAATGATCCTTTTCGATAATATGGTCAATGATACTGGTTTTTGAACTAAAAGCCGGGTGTTGTAATGGTAATAGTTTTTGGTATTCAAGATGTTTTGGCCCGATGTTCGGAAATTCCATAAAATCCTTGAAATTATGATACTTAGCTCCCGGAATTAAGCTGTCTTCATCATCAATATCAAGCTGTCTTTTCAAATACTGTAAAAGATCTTCAGAGATATTTTTATCGAATACAAACCTTACAGGTTGTCCCTTTTTCCTGCCTTTTACACCTTTTGTAATTTTCTCAAGAAAACTTTTTGTAAGATCATTATCAATATCCAGTTCTGCATCACGGGTGATTTTAATAGTGTATGCTTCAAAACGTGAATATGGGAACTTTTTAAAGACTGATTTGAGTTCAGCTCTGATTACGTCATCCAGTAAAATTATAAACCGCTTATTTCCCTCTCGTGGTAATTCAATAAATCTTGGTAAGGTTTTTTTAGGTAGTTCGATTAATGCAAATTCACTTTTCTCAGATGGATCATCAGAAGATAACTTCACAGCAAGATAGATGGATTTATCTTTGATCCGGGGAAATGAGATTACATTTTCCAGCATAATGGGTGTAAGAACAGGGTATAGTTTATCTGCGAAAAATTCTTTTATGAATTTTTCCTGACGTTCATTTAACTGGGTTTCATCAATAATATATACACCTTCTTTTTCAAGTTCCTTTACTATATTATTATAAATATCATCGAACAATATTTGAAGACTAATGACTGTCTTTTGTATCTTATTAAGAAGCTTTTTTGGATCACCGCCCGTGAGTTTCCGTGTATCAACATCGAGTTCAATTAACCGTTTAACTGACGCTACACGAACCTTGAAAAATTCATCCAGGTTATTTGAGAAAATACCAAGGAACCGCATTCTTTCCACAAGAGGTACGTTTGGATCTGCCGCTTCCTGTAAAACTACATGATTAAATGCAAGCCAACTTAATTCACGATTGATGATATTTAACTTTTTTTCCATCAAAAACTAGTATAAATTTGTATCGCTTTTTTTCGGGTATTCAAAAGAATGATTAGTTAAATTCTCAGGATTAACATCTTTCCAGCAATTTGTGTCAAATTCAAATTTTACATATCCTGCAGTAGGAATATTGTCGATCTGGTTGAAAATAAACTTATTTGCAAAATCGGTAACTCCGGGATTATGACCGAAAATTGCGATATGATTTGACTTGTCAGGAGATTGCCTGAGGATGTTTAAAATTGAACGGTAACTTGCCATATAAAGTTCCTCATTCACATCAATATTATCAAACTGGTTAAACAATACTCTTGCAAATATGATTGCGGTATAAAGAGCTCTGTTAGCCGGGCTGGTATAAAAGAGATCGGGGAGGGGTTCCTCTTTTTTTAACCTTTCGGCCATTTTGTAAGCATCTGTATATCCCCTGGCTTTCAGGGGACGATCGAAGTCTGCAAGATCATCATAACTCCAATCTGATTTTCCATGTCGGATAATAGTAAGGATTTTACTCATAGGTTTAGTTGTATGGTTATATGTTCGGTGTGCTCATGTCATTTGGTTCTTCATAGTTCTTACTCACCCCCTCACATACCCTCCGGGCTTGCACACTCCCCCTCTCTACCGGTAGAGAGGGGGCTGTCCGCCAAAGGAGGACAGGGGGAGAGTCAGAGATGGTTCATGATTTTCTGTTTAACTTTTTCTGTATTAAAAGCTTCACTAAAATGTCTAATTACTTTTTTTTTTTCTTTCATAATATAATATTAAAAATAATATTTTTATTATAAAAGTTGGCTGGCCAGTTCGGCCAGATGACTTCTCTCTCCTTTTACCAGGTTTACGTGTGCAAAAATATCCTGTCCTTTCATTTTATCGGTTAAATAAGTCAGTCCATTTGATCCGGTATCCAGGTAGGGTGAGTCAATTTGCTCAATATCTCCGGTAAAAATCAATTTAGTCCCTTCCCCGGCTCGGGTAATAATAGTTTTGATCTCATGAGGTGTAAGATTTTGTGCTTCATCTACAATAAAAAAGATGTTAGACAGGCTTCTGCCACGGATGTAAGTAAGAGGTGTGATCACAAGCTTCTCTTCCTTAAGCATGTTCTCAATTTTTTGATGCTCTTTGCTTTGTGGACTGAATTTATTCTTAATAACTGCAAGATTGTCAAACAGAGGTTGCATATAAGGACCTATTTTTTCACTTACATCTCCTGGCAGGTATCCGATGTCTCTGTTTGCAAGGGGAACTATTGGCCTGGCAAGAAAGATCTGTTTATAATTTTTTCTCTGATGCAGTGCAGCTGCCAGAGCCAAAAGTGTTTTTCCTGTTCCGGCTTTTCCTGTAAGGGCAACTAATTGAATTTCAGATCTGGTCAGAGCATCCAATGAAAAAGTTTGTTCGGCATTTCGGGGTTCAATGCCGTAAGACTGAATTTTTTCAATCCGGTTCATCAGGTTATGAAAAGGGTCATAATGTGCCAGGACGCTTGACTTCTGACTCTTCAGAATAAAATATTCATGTGCGAAAGGAGGCTTTTCAAGCTTAAATTCTTCAACAGGAACCCCATCATTTTTTTCATATAACTGAGACACAAGGTCTGGATCCAGGTCTTCAATTGTAACCAGTGCTCTGTAAAGATCATCCAGATTGGTGACTTTATCAGTTTCGTAATCCTGAGCATGAATACCCAAAGATTTCGCCTTCATTCGGAGGTTCATATCTTTTGATACAAGGATTACCTTATTCTCAGAATTTTTTTCTGTAATATAATCGGCTATCACCAGGATCCTGTGATCGGGTGTTTTTTCAGGGAAAGATTCACTGACCCTTTCAGGAAAGGGTTTCCCCGTTTCAATAAAAAGCTTACCTTTGTTTTTGCCTAATGAAACTCCCTGAGTAAAAAGATGATCTCCTGAAAGCTTGTCTAATTCACGGGTTAATTCACGGGCATGATAATTTATCTGGTTATTTCCTTTCTTAAATTTGTCTAATTCTTCGAGTACGACAATTGGGATTACAATATCATTTTCCTGGAAATTATATATACATTGATAATCGTGAAGCAATACATTGGTATCTAATACAAAAATTTTTTTTGTTTTTTTCTTCATATTATATTTGATGCAATAATTATTGCTTTAAAATTACTAAATTTTATCATCTTGTTTGCATCTGTTCATTTGTAAAATTTATTGAAGTATGGAACTATTGGAAGGAATATTCACCCGCAGAAGTATACGTAAGTATTCAGATGAAAAACTAACCGATGAGCAAATCCGGTTGTTGTTGAAAGCCGGTATGCAGGCACCCTCGGCTGTTAACTGCCAACCCTGGCATTTTCTGGTGATAACTTCTCGTGATACTATGGTGGAAATAACAAAAATCCATCCTTATGCACAGATGTTGAAAGAAGCTGCCTGTGCTATTTTAGTGATGGGTGATACACAGTTGGAACACGGGCCGGGATATTGGGCTGTTGATTGTGGAGCAGCTACACAGAATATATTACTGGCTGCCCATGGCCAGGGTTTAGGGGCAGTCTGGGTAGGGATTCATCCCCGTGAAGAAAGGAAAAGTATATTTAAAAAGTTGTTTGAACTACCGGAACATATTCATCCTTTTGCGCTGATTTCTATTGGATACCCGGCTGAAATAAAACAACCAGCACAAAGATATAAAGAAGATAAGATACATTATCAGAAATG
>JAUWMO010000149.1 GCA_030613125.1 Bacteroidota bacterium
AGAAAGAACTCTTTTTAGTAAACTTGACCTTATCCTTATTGGAGTGGAATTATTTTTTATAATTCATCTTTTTATGGGCTTTATGGCCTCGACGGAAGTGCAGATAAATGCTGCGGAATTATTTCTGGGAGGTGAGTTTACGGTTTCTTTCTGGGTGTTTGTGATTGTTCTCGGCCTGATATTTCCGGCTGTTCTCGAAATACTTGAACTCAGAGGATATAAGGTCCCGGTTGCAGTTCCCGCAACTTTGATAATTTTTGGGGGATTGATATTTCGTTTTATTATGGTTGAAGCCGGACAAATCACAAGATATTTGTATTAATTAAGAAAATAATTATCAGAAATATACTATGCAGATCAAAAATTTAGAAGAAAGAAGCAAGCAATACATCAACCCTTATTTCGGAGGTGTACTGCTGGGTTTGGTGTTGCTTCTCACAATTTTTATTACCGGACGGGGACTGGGTGCCAGTGGTGCGGTAAAAAGTACAGTGGTAGCAACGGTTGAAAAGATTGCTCCAACTTATGCTGAAAAGCAAGATTATTATGGAAAGTTTATAAGTGACGACAAACATCCTATGAATACCTGGCTGGTTTTTGAGACTATTGGAATTTTTATCGGTGCATTCTTATCAGGAATATTTGCCGGCCGTGTTAAAAAATTCCATGTAGAGCATTCTCCAAAAATAACCCCAAAGACAAGATTGATCTTTGCAACTCTTGGAGGAGTATTATTTGGTATTGGATCTCAATTTGGAAGAGGTTGTACAAGTGGGGCTGCGTTGAGTGGAACGGCTACTATGGCTACTGCTGGATTCGTGGCAATGATAGCGATATTTGGAACAGGATATCTTGTCGCTTGGTTTTTCAGAAAACTTTGGATATAACCGTTGTAATAATTTACGTTAAAAAAAACAAAATACTTTAAAAACTTTATATTATGGGACCTTTAATAACACAAGGTTATATTGATCCGGAATGGAGCAACCTGATTGCATTAATACTCGGGATTGGCTTTGGGTTTGTCCTGGAAGCCAGCGGATTTTCATCTTCAAGAAAACTTGCAGGAGTATTTTATGGTTATGATTTCACTGTTATAAGAGTGTTTATGACCGCGATAATGGTAACCCTTATCGGATTAGTATATTTTAACTATATGGTCTGGATCGATTTAACAAAAATATTTATACTCCCCACTTTTTTAACTTCTGTTATTGTTGGAGGGGTAATAATGGGATTTGGATTTGTTATGGGGGGGTATTGTCCCGGGACCAGTTTTACAGGTGTTGCAATAGGTAAATTGGATGCTCTCTTTTTTACTGCAGGACTGTATATCGGGATATTTGTCTTTTCCTCGGCATTTCCACTAATCAAGGATATTTATTATGGTGGAGAACTTGGCCCGGTAACTTTAACAGATACATTTGGAATTTCAAAGGGGCTATTTACCTTTCTCTTTGTTTTAATGTCAATTGCAGCGTTTATTGTTACCTCTATTATAAAGAAAAAAGTAAAGAAGGCAGAACTTTAATAAATCATTGTTTTTGGTTATTGAAAGTAAGACTTAAGCACATGAATAAAAAATATATATTAGTAATCGCATTAGCGATGATTCTGGCAACAGGAGCCTTATTTCTTCCAGATAAGCAATTTACAAAAGAACTTTCTCCTGATAAATTGTTTTTTAAGATTAACAATCCTTCGAGATTTATAAGTACTGATATTATTGCAAAGAAAATTATTGATGGAGATCCTGCCTTGCAACTCATTGATGTCAGATCTTCAGACCAGTATAAAGCATACTCTTTACCAGGAGCCTTAAATTTACCGCTTAAGGAGTTAATGGATTCATCTGGAAATATAAGTGATGAGTGGATAGATTATCTTGAAGTGGATGGAATGAGTACTATTTTTTTCTCAAATGGTGATATTTGTGCTGATCAGGTCTGGATTTTATGTACCCGGTTGGGTTTAAAAAACATGTATGTAATGAAGGGAGGGCTTAATATGTGGGTAGAAACTATTCTTAAACCTCAGAGGCCGGCTGAATCAGCGTCAAGTGATGAGTTTGCACTTTTTGATTTCAGAAAGGGTGCTAGCCAGTACTTTAGAGGAGGATCGTTAGTAATTGAGTCAGAAGTTGCAGCTGAACCTGTACTTCAGGTCAGGAAAAAGAAAAAGACAGTAGTTGAAGGAGGGTGTTAAGCGAGTCGTTACAAATCGTATATGATCACAAAAGTTTCCTTCTTAATGGAATTTTTTTACTTGCTTAGCGAGATTATTGGCAAATACAAATTCATTCAACTCTTTGTTATCTGTATGTAATATTTCATTATTGGTACCCTCCCAATATTTTTTGCCTTCATAAATAAAAATCACCATAGCACCAATTTCCATAACTGAATTCATATCATGCGTATTCACTATAGTAGTTATATGAAATTCTTCTGTAATCTCTTTGATTAGATTGTCAATTACAATTGCAGTTTTAGGATCCAATCCTGAATTTGGTTCGTCGCAGAAAAGATATTCTGGTTTTACGGCCATTGCTCTGGCAAGAGCCACTCTTTTTTTCATTCCCCCACTAATTTCAGATGGATATAAATGGTTGGCATTTATAATATTGACTCGGTTCAAACAAAAATTCACACGGTCCAGTTTTTCTTCATATGACATTTTAGTAAACATATTCAGAGGGTACAGAATATTTTCTTCAACTGTGGCAGAATCAAAAAGAGCACCTCCCTGAAACATCATTCCAATTTTTTTTCTGATCTCTTTTTTTGCTGAAAAATTCAATTTGTTAAAAATAATATCATCATATATCACCTCTCCTTCTTCAGGATCAAAAAGACCAATTAAGCATTTCAGGAAAACAGTTTTTCCTGACCCGCTTTGTCCGATAATCAAATTTGTTTTACCCTCTTCAAATTTGACTGATATGTTATCAAGTACTTTTAATTTACCAAAGTGTTTTGAAATATTTCTGGCTTCAATCATGAGAGTAATAATTGAGTAAGTATCACATTGAACAGTAGTATCACAATACTGCTATAAACAACTGCCCGGGTACTTGATTTTCCCACTTCAAGTGAACCCCCACTTACAAAATAGCCATGATAAGAAGAAACTGAAGTGATTATGAATGCAAAAAAAACTGTTTTTATCATGGCATAAGTAATATAAAACGGTATAAAAGCATATTGAATACCATATATGAAATCTTCTGACGAAACCACTCCTGTAGCCAAAACGGCAAGCCATCCGCCGAATACGCCTACGCTTATGCTAATCATTGTAAGCAGTGGATTAAAAATAACTGCAGCTAATATTTTTGGGAGAATCAGAAAACTGGCTGAATTAACACCCATAATTTCAAGAGCATCTATTTGTTCAGTCACTCGCATTGTACCTAACTCTGAGGCAATACTGGAGCCAACTTTACCAGCTAAAATAAGTGCTATCATTGTTGAAGAGAATTCTAAAATTAATGAATCACGACATCCAAGTCCGATCAGATACTTGGGAAGGAAAGGGTTTTCAGTATTATATGCAGTCTGAAGGGTGATGACCGCACCTATAAAGGTGGAAATAATTACTACAATACCGATGGAATTTATGCCGATATTTTGAATTTCTATCATGAATTGCTTATAATAAACTTTCTTTTTTTCAGGCTTTGCGAACACCTTGAAAAGAAGCATAAAATATCTGCCAATATGAAAAAAAACATTCATTTTCCTGATTCTGAATGTAAACTTACTAATTATTTAGGAATACCTAAGCCAATCTTTGATCTCAAGATTTTTTTATATTGCGAATAAAATAAAAGGTTGATACTTATAGTGAAATCAGATTGGAAAGAAGATTTGATGAATCTCGAAAAATCTTAATTTAAGATTTTCATAAGAATTTAAAAGAAATTATTCTGGTGAAATTTTATTACCTTTAAGCTGGGTAAACAAATAAGTTATAATTATGAATGCAAGGAATTTTTGTGTTATTATGGCTGGAGGAATTGGCAGCAGGTTTTGGCCTTTAAGCAGGACATCTAAACCAAAACAATTCCTTGATATTTTGGGTACAGGTAAAACTTTATTACAGCAAACGGTTGACAGGTTTTTAACAATTTGTCCCCTTGAAAATATATTTATTGTTTCGAATCTTGAATATAATGATATTATTAGAGAACAATTACCTGATCTTGCTGGCTACCAGATTATGTTGGAGCCAATGCGGAAAAATACGGCACCTTGTATTGCTTATGCTAACTACAGGATAAAACAAATCAATCCGGAGGCCAATATAGTTGTAGCTCCCTCTGATCACCTGATTCTAAAAGAAAAGCAATTTATTGAGGTAATTGAAGAGGGATTAGAATTTATTCAAAATAATGAAGCTTTATTGACTTTGGGGATCCAACCAAATCGACCAGAGACAGGCTATGGATATATCCAGATAAATAAAGGAGTAATAGATAAAAAATATCCTAATTTAAACAAGGTAAAAACCTTTACAGAAAAGCCGGATTATGATCTGGCAAAGATTTTTTTTGAAAGTGGTGAATTTTATTGGAACTCTGGAATTTTTTTATGGTCACTGAAGTCAATTCAAACGGCATTTGAAAAATATTTAAGTGAAATTGCCTCCCTTTTTAATGAAATAGCCATTGGGTTGGATCCAAAAACAGAGGAAAAAGCAATATTATCTGCTTACTCTGATACCAGAAACATATCCATTGATTATGGAATAATGGAAAAAGCTGATAATGTATTTGTTCTTTGCTCAGACTTTGGATGGTCTGATCTTGGTGCCTGGAGTTCATTGTATGATCATTCCGGGAAGGACAGTGAGGGGAATGTAATCTTAGGCAATAACGTTATGATCTATGATTCTAAGAATTGTATTGTTAACGCATGCGATGAGAAGTTAGTGGTTTTGCAGGGGCTGGAGGATTATATTGTAGTTGAAGCTGATAAAGTTCTTCTGATCTGTAAAAAGCAGGACGAACAGAAAATTAAACAGATTGTCAATGATGTTAAAATCAGAAAAGGTGATATATTTATATAAAAAACGCCCGGGGAAACCGGGCGTTTTTGTTAATGATTTAATTTT
This sequence comes from Bacteroidota bacterium, assembly GCA_030613125.1. GTDB lineage: Bacteria > Bacteroidota > Bacteroidia > Bacteroidales > VadinHA17 > JAUWMO01. Next base: position 5,116 of record JAUWMO010000149.1, read on the forward strand.
TAGTATTCCCAAAGGTCTTGTTCAAAGTTAAATATGAATTCCTTAATTTTTTCCGATTCAAGAAGTGCCCCTCTTCCGATCTCATAATCAGTAACAGTGCGGTTATCATACACATTTGATTCTGCCAGTATAAAACTCTGGAACCGGCGCTGCAGAAACATATCATCGTAGGATATTCTGTGTGCATCATTTCGACGATTAAATGCTTCGAAGTTGGCAAACGGTTTTCTGAATTGTCTGTACTTAATCCAGAACAATCTTCTTTTTTCAATTTGTCCGGTTTCCTTATTCAATGAGATCCGTATAGGACAAATTCCAATGACCCTAACCTGCAGGGAAGAAAGTTTGTTATCGAAATACCAAATTTCCTGAATTATAAACTGTTTAACTTCCGATGAAGTAACATCTGATTTTGCAATTTCCCACTGTCCTCTGCCACTACCATCCAGATCTTCTACCCAAACGGAATCAAAGTCTGCTCCAAATTTGCTGTCAATATCAGCCTGAGTAATTTGTACAGTCATGTCATCTCCAATATCTGCATCATATGCATATATCTCTTCTCCCGACTTCAGGGTGTTAAGGATAACATCAATAAGACTATACCAATCGCCCATGGGATGAGTAGGATAATAAAGAGGCTGATTCATTTTTTCCCTAAGATCAATCAAACGCCACACTTTTTTCGCCCACATAACATCTGCTTCACGCAAAGGTGGATAAGGAGCCGGATCTCTTTCCCCTCCCTGCTTCTTATAAATCCACTCTTCCCTGTTCTGGCCTTGTGATTGTCCCCAGACTTTATGAGTATATCCTGTGATCAAAATGATCAGGATCGAAAATATTCCAATGATCTTTTTCATAAGTCAAAACTTAATTATCAAATTTTATTGAATTTTGAAAACAATTGCAGGAAGTCTGCGAGTTTTTCCATCAGGTCCAACTGCTTTGATATCCTGAATGATTACCTGCTCGTTTTTGCGTAACCGCCTTAAAAGTTGTTTTTGGTCTGTGGTAAAATTATTATTACGAGCATCATAGTCAATCATATATCCCTTATCGTTATAAGAAACCCTGAAACTAGTAACAGTAAATTTAATATCGAAATCAAATTGCTCGAGTTCAGCAATCACCCCTCTTTGCACCTGAAGAATACTTTTCCTGATATCTCCTCCTTTACTGCCAGCCACTTTAGCAACAGGATCGGGTACATCTTTCACTCTAAAAGTAACTGGCCTAAATGATCTTCTTTGGCCTTGTGCATCTAATATACTAACAGTAACATTTGCATTTGTTCCTACCCGTAAAGGTCTTACAATGTACGAACCTCTGAATCTCGGGTGTTTGCCTTTTCTGATCCTTCCATTTGTCATTGAGACACTTATCCTGTCCTGACTGACACCGGGAACTGATACATCAACAGGATTATCTACTCCAGTATAAAATACATTCATTGCCGTAGGAGAAACAACCACATTTGGAGCAGTTACAGTATATGCCTGTTTGAACGGATAATTGAGTACAGATCCATCAGGTGCAGTTATCTTTATCAATCCTCCCCACTCTTTTTCACCAAGTGAAGATGCTTTTACTGAATAATTACCCATGCCATTTTCATCAATGGTGAGTGTTTCATAATCACCAACCATCCGGTATGATTTTGAACCATTAGCTGCTGTAATAATGTCATATTTCCCAATCTGGATATCAGGCTTTTGTGTTGAATCCATTGCCGCAATAAACACCTTAGCCTGGTATTCACTTCCCTGCATAACATAGTTTGAACCTATTACAGTTGGTACAAGTTTATTCACCCTGATATCTGCAGCTCCTATCTGACTAAAAAAGAAACCAAGCGCATCAGCTTCGGCATTTCTGACATCATTTTGAAATTTGGACAGAATAGTCACAACCGCTACCAGTGGAAGAGCCTGGAAATTATGAATTTCCCACAATACCTTTTTCCCATCAAGTTCAGTAACGTTATCAGTATTCAGTCCATTTTCTATGGAATGGGTTATGTTTGGATGACCTTCTCCTATTTGTTCCAATAAAAATTGCCTGTATTCAATAACAGCTGCTTTAAGATCAAATGCCTTACCATTATTGTTTGGGCCAATCATTACTTCTGACGGTACATTAAGATCGTCAATTCTTCGTATTTTCTCGGTAATTACCTCTTCCCCGACAATAGCTTCAGTACCTGAAGCCTCAGTTTTTCTAACTATTTCAACTTTCAAAGCCTGAATATAATCATGCAGCTCATTTGAACGTTCTCTTACAGAACTTGCAATTTTAACCCATGGCCCGGCTTTTTCAGGATTAGCAAGTGCTTTTTCATCAAAATCAGCATATAAGGCACTATTTTTTTCCATAAAATTCTTGGTAGTTTTAACAAGACCTTCATCAACCCGTTTAAATGCTTCAACGGCTTCTTTCGACACATTCAGCGCTAACAGTGCAGTTAACACCAAATACATCATACCAATCATTTTTTGTCTCGGAGTTTCTTTTCCGTGAGCCATAATTATTGTGTTTTTTAAAGATCAGTATATTACTTGCTCATAACATTCATTGCTGCAAGCATGTTTCCGTAAATTGTATTCAGTGCAGCGAGATTCTCACTTAATTTTGTAACCTCTTCCTTATAGCGTTTGGTATTATCGGCTGAGTCTTGCAGATTCTCCATCATTTTATGAATCCCTTCATAGAGACTTTCAGTATTTTTCATGTGTTCATTCGATCCCTGTAACTGGAGCTCATAAACGGCATTAAGAGCAGAAAGGTTTTTATTAAGTGATTCAAGATGACCACTGTATAATTTACTACCATCTTCAATATGTGAGAATGACTCAGACAGTTTCTGATAACTTGAACCGGATTCATGAATAAGGTTGGCCGTTTTATCATAAGATTCTGAAAGTCTTTCTACCGATCCTTTTAGATTCTGAGTTGATTCCACATAGGATTCTGTGTGTGAATTAATTTTGTCGGCTGCTTTCTGAACATTATCAACATAATTGTTAGTTGCCAATGCAGCATCTGAGATATCATTTAATTTGGCAGTAGTTTCATTTAAACTGTTTAATCCATTGCCCAATTTCCTAAACATATCAGGAGAAATCTCAGCATTCTCGAGCAGACTGTCGAATTTCTCCAAGGCTGAAGAACTGCCATGGAGTGACCTCTGAGCAAATTGCTCGATGTCATCTTCATCGGT
>JAUWMO010000364.1 GCA_030613125.1 Bacteroidota bacterium
TACCATATACTTGCAATCAGATTTGTTAGTCACATCAGCTATAACAGACATCGATGTTCCTCCAAGTTCGCTGATTTCCTTTTCAACAAGTGAAAGTCTGAAAATATTTCGGGAGGCAAGAACCACTTTAGCTCCCCGTGAAGCAACCTCCAACGCTAATGCTTTACCAATACCTGATGAAGCACCTGTAATGATGATTACCTTATTATTCAACTTACCTGAGGTCTCCTGATCTCCGGCTTTCCATATTCTATTTAAGACGGATGTTCGTATGTTATCAAAAGGAATCCTTTCAATACTAATGGTCTGTAGAAATTTCGTATGGTAATTGATCATGATAATTTCTTTATATAACTTCTGCTTCTTTTATGCTGTCGGTGGTCATACATGCCCCAAAGCTGTTGCACTTTCTTATTGTTTTCAAGCTCCTTATTCGTTTCAACCCACTTAAAATTATTATTAATAACAGCTGGCATAATTTCATTGAAAATAATTGTATTTACACCCTTGTTCTGGAATTCAGGTTTTATCCCAATGAGTAATAAATCAATTGTGTCATTCCTTTTTAATGCACGGGTTAGGGTCAAGAATCCAAACGGAAATAATTTCCCATTAATTTTTTTTAATGCCTCTGACATAGAAGGCATTATTATTCCAAAGCCAATAAGCCGGTCTGTGTGATCCTTTATAAGGCTAACATATTCGGGATTAAGGAAACCTATAAACTGTTTCGTTAACTGTTGAATTTGCCTGTCAGTAATTTCAGAAAAGCCATATAGGCCATCATAACATTCATTGAGCAACCGAAATATTTCTTCACCATAGCTCTTCATTTCATTCTTACTCCTCAATTTTACCGGAGTTAGGTTATACCTTTTTTTTATCAGTTCTGCCCCTTTGCTTACTTTTAAAGGAACCTTTTCCGGAACCTTAATTCTATATTCAATCCAGTCAGTATCTTTCTTGTAGCCACACTGCTCAATAAGGCCAGAATAGTATGGAAAGTTATAATGGGCGAAGGACGTTGGTAATTCACCAAAACCTTCAACAAGCACCCCGGACGCATCAAAGGAAGTAAAGCCCAAAGGACCATGAACATAGCTCATTCCTTCCTTAATAGCCCATTTCTCAACCTTACCAAGTAAAAGTTTTATGACTTCCTGGGAATTAATAAAATCAAGCCAGCCGAAACGAGCAAAGTTTAGGTTATGCCTCTTGTTATACCTGTAATTAATAATTCCAGCGACTCTTCCAACAATTTCATCATCTAGATAAGCAAGCCAATATTTTGTTTTGGAAAATTCAAATGCAGAGTTTTTATCTGGTGACAAAGTTTTATTTTCAGATGAATGAATGGGTGGTACATAATAATTATTTCCAGAATAGAGTATATCCGGGTATTTTATGAATCGCTTTAGATCTTGCTTATTTAAAATTTCTTTAGTGTATAATTTCATTCCAAATTATTTTTCAATCAACATTGCCCCTGAAGAATAACCTCCACCAAAAACTGTAATTCCAACCACATCTTTATGTTTTATCTTTTTCTTAATTTGAGCCAATGCAATAGGAGTACTGGCACTTCCTGTATTACCAAGCTTATCAATATTTACGATCATTTTTTCTTTTCCTATCTTGAGTTGAATCCTTACATTTTCAATGATTCTGGCATTTGCTTGATGTGGAATAACGTAGTTTACATCATTTATTGACATCGAATTTTTCATAAGAATATCCTCAAGGCCTTTGGCCATAAATTTATTAGCGTTAATAAACACATCTCGTCCATTTGGCATTTTTATACCCCCATTTGAAGGATGCAGAAAAACACTTTCATGGGGATTCCCAATATTTCCCAATCCTTCTGTAGTAACATCTAATATTTTCAGATCATTTTCTGATAGCCTTTTCTTTGAAATAAACATGGCAGCGGCTCCATCCCCCCATAAATGACCTGATCTTTCATCTGAATCATTTCCATAAGCTGTATTGTGTGCCGATGCAATAATGAGTGCTGATTCTGCCTTATTGCTTGCAAAGTATCCTTCAACAATTTCAACCGAATTAATGAAAGAAGAACAGGCAGCAGAAACCGAGACAACTTTTACTCCAGATATATTAAACTTGTGTTGAACAGCATGAGCGACGGTTATGACTGTATCATACGGAGAATAGGTTGATCCGATAATAAGATCTACATCCTGAATTGAATATGGATTTTCTGGAAGAGCTTGTTTTACAGCTTCAATAGCCATTGTATTTGTATTTTCTTCCGGATCTGCCTTTCTTCGTTCTGTTATCCCGGTTCTACTGAAAATCCACTCGGCAGTAAGTCCATTTACTTTTCGGAAGTAACTATTTTGCACAATCAATTCCGGTAAATAATATCCAATCGAATTAATATACATAGCCATCTTATCCTAATCTGTTTTTTTTCATGCTCACCAATTCAACCAGGTTGTGCTACAATAATTAGCATTTTTCTAACCCTCTCATTAATATCGTTAGTAAGGATTCAATCCAATTATCAAATTTGTAATCTTTATTGTTCGTGAAATAAGGTATTTCAAAACCCTTAAGTATTGTAACAATGACTTGAGCTGTTAAGTCTACATTATCAATATCAAATTCATTACTTATAATACCTGCAACAAGTATCATTTTTATACGCTCTCTTTCCTCATCATCATATTTTTTCCTTATTGTTTCAATAAAGTCAAGATTTACCAAATACTCATTCTTCATAGCCTCATAATAGTTTGCCATGTCCCTGACCAGGTGCATACGTGTCCTGGTATAGTTTGCAAGTTTTTCTTTTGCTGTATTTCCCCTGTTTATGGCTTTTATCAATTCACGTGTAATTATCTTTGCCTCTCTCTCAACAACTTTCTGGAACAATTCTTCTTTACTTCTGAAATAATAATAAACTGAGCCCTTTACTTTGTAAGCAGCCCTGGCAATATCATCCACAGTGGTTTTCTGAAAACCAAATCTGCCAAAGATGGATCCGGCAACATTTATTATTCTGTCTTTTGTACCTCCAATCTCGGTCATAACA